>CATOOY010000041.1 GCA_951801995.1 uncultured Erysipelotrichaceae bacterium | reverse complement strand
ATATAATCATTTTATAGCTCGTATATTCTTAATTAAAGGTACAATAAAAGGATGATTTTTTCAATCATCCCTACAAACAATTCATTTATCAAACTTATTGTTACCAACACTATTTGACAAAGAACCATAGTTTTTTTATGCCCCTAATAAACTTAAAAACATTGTAAAATCAAATTGGGTAAAAAGAATCAGGATAGCTGCTATTCCGAGGAAAGGACCAAATGGAATAATGTTGGTTTTTTTATAAAATAAAATAAATAAGGAAATAGGTAAACCAATAAAGGAAGATAAAAATATAGTAATAATAGACATAGGAAAGCCAATGACTAATCCTATTAAGAACATTAATTTGATATCTCCCCCACCCATTGATTCTTTTTTAAAAGCAAAGTCTCCTAAACATTTTACTCCATACATTAGTATAAAGGAACAGGCACCACTTAATAAGTGTAATAGTGACGCTTTCCAGCCATGTATCAAAAAAAGTTCTATCAATAGTAAAATACTGGAAAAAACAATTACTTCATCTGGGATAATATAATATTCAATATCGCTTATCACAATAATCATAACGGCAGATACAAAGGTAATACCTATTATAAGAGGCCATGTAAACTTAAATAAAACATAACAAAGTGAAAACAAAATACCTGTTGCTAATTCATATAATGGGTATTTCCAGGATAATTTTGTTTTACATTTTGTACATTTTCCCTTTTGAAATAAAAAGGAAAAAATAGGTATTAATTCATAAGACCTTAAAAAGTGCCCACAGTTTGTACAATGAGAAGATGGATAGATAATAGATTCCCCTAAGGGAAGTCTACTACCTATTACACCAAAGAAGGAACCGAAAAGGGTTCCAAAAATGAAAAAGGAAATTGTATAATATATATCCAAGATGATCACTCCTTTTTTACTGTATCATATCATACATACCAAACATTGGTAAAATAATAGCTAAAATAATAATTCCTACCATAACAGTTAAGAAAATAATTAAAATAGGTTCAATAAATGTTTTTATTCTCGCTACTGATTGTTCATGCATTTCTTGGTAGTAAGATGCTACTTTAGCCATCATATCTGGTAATTGTCCTGTTTTTTCTCCTGTTACTAACATTTCATATGCTGGAATAGGAAAAGCCCAATGATCTTTAAATGCTAAAGATATTTTATCTCCTCTTGCTATATTACTGATTGTATCTAAGATTAACATTTTATAAATTTCATTATTTGTAATTTTATTTAATATTTCCATAGAATCAGTTATAAATACATTATGCTTTAATAATGAAGAAAATGTTTTAGTAAACATAGTTACTTCATTATAAATAATTACACTTCCCATGACTGGAATATGCATTGCTATATATTGCATTACAGTTCTAAATGTTTTTCCTTTTTTGTATAAAAATATCATAATGAGTACAAATAAGATTAATCCTAATAATATCCATAATGCATTGTGTTTTAAGAAATTACTTACAGAAATAACAAGTAATGTAAATGCTGGTATTTTGCTAGCATCCATACTTTCATATATTTCAACGAATTGTGGAATAACCCATACTAAAATAAATACAATAACCCCTATCGCAAAAATAAATACCATGGTAGGATACATAAGAGCTGTAATCATTTGTTTTCTTGTTTTATTTACTTCACTATAATAATCAGACATATCATCTAATGCTTCTGGAAGTTCTCCTGTCATTTCGGCTGTTTTAATCATATTGATTAATAATCTAGGGAAAGCTTTTCCTTGTTTATTTAATGATTCACTAAATGCTTCTCCCATTGTAAGGTCATAAATAATAGAACTAAATATTTTCTTATATGCTTTCTTTTTAAATTGTCTAGATAATATTTTTATTGCTTCTGCTAGTGGGATACCTGCTTTTATATAAGTAGATAATTGGGTTGTAAAGAAAATTAAGTCTTTTGTCTTCATTTTGACATTACTTACTGTTGACTTACCATGTAGAAAACGAATCCATGGGGAACTTTTTATTTTATATACCTCGTATCCTTCACTTAATAAAAAGGAATGTACTTCTACTTTGGAAAAGGCTTCAAAGTAATCTTTTACTATTTTTCCTTGGGCATTTTTAGCTAAATATTGATATAATATTTTTTTATCGCTTTTTACAGCATCTTCTCCTTCAAAATTAATAAGAAGGGCTTGTCTATTCATATCTCTTTTGTTTCTTGCATTTTTTACAAATACAGAGTTGTTATATTTTTTTATGATAAAGTTTTTAAAAGTAATAGGAGATTTAATTATGCCAAGGAAAAAACCACCTATTTTAGCTCCAAGACTTTTCTTTTCTATGACAGCATTTTCATTTTCATAAACATCTTTTACTTTTCTTTTTTTAGATTCTTTTTCTGCTCTTTCTTGTTGTTTTCTTAATTCTTTTTCTTCTTTTTTCTTCTTTGCTATTAAACTTTTTTCTAATTTTTTCTCTTTTTTCTCATCTTTGCGTCTATTTTTCTTTAAAAGGAAGGTAAGTATTATACGATAAGGTATACTAAATATAGTAATAAAGATAGATGCAATTCCAACAAAAAAATAACTAAATATATTTTTTATAAAGTACAAGCATGCTTTACATCCCACCTTAAATTTTTTGATTGTTTTGACAAATGCGAAAGAAACTCCTGCCAATAGATACTCAAAAAATTTCGCAATTGTTTTTACTAAATAATAAGGGAATAATAGGATGAAAAACACAGCTTTATAAACCGCAATAAACGGAATAAAATACCAAGGCTTATTCATGCTAGCACCTTCCAATCTCCTCTATCTTCTATTCTAGTATTCATTATAACATATTTTTTTACAATTTAAAACTTTTTTTTCATAAAAACATATAATATGTTAGAAAGGAGTCTTTTTATGAATTATTATAATCCTTATTTTATGAATTATCCTACTAGTACTGCTTCTTCTGGACTATTACGCTCCTTATTTGGGGGCTCTAGTATTAATTGGAGTTCTATTTTGAGCAATACACAAAAGGTAATTGGAATTGCAAATCAAGCTATCCCTACTATTAAGCAAATTTCTCCTGTTATGAAAAATGCGAAAACAATGTTTCGTGTGATGAATGAATTTAAAAAAGTAGAAACACCTTCTCCTGTACAAACTGTAAACAATAATCAAATACTTGAAGAAGAAACTACGCAACAAGTAGAATCTCATTCTTATACAGATGGTCCTCAATTTTTCATATAAAAAAACCTATTTATAAGATACTTTCTTATTTTAGGTTTTTTTTTCTAAAAGAAGAAGTGTTTCTGTTTTTTTCTTTCTTTTTTTTGATATTTCTTCTTCTTTTTCTTTTAAGTATTTTATATATTCTTTATTCTGTTTTGCAAATGGGCCTAATATATAATCTATTTTACAATAATCTACTTTTCCCTTTTTGAAATGCATGATTATATACCATTTTTTATCTAAAATTGCTTTTTCTTCTATTATTTTATATCCCATTTTTACCATTTCTTTTCTAAGATATGGTATGTCTTTATGTGCACTTAAGATAAGATTTTGAAATAATTTTTGTTCTTTTTTTAGTATATCTATTATGGTATGGGCTCCCATGCCTGCTATGACAATTACATCTTCTTTTTGATAGGGTATTTCTTTTAATCCATCTGTTACAAAAAAAGATGTCTTTTTTTCTAGATTATATTTTTCTACATTTTTTTTTGCACTTTTCATAGCTTTTTCACTAATATCTGCATCTATAATATGTTTACATTTTTCTATTGAGAGAAGATAAATGCCTAAAAGACCATGATCACACCCTATATCTATTACTGTGTTTGTTTTTGGTACTAAATTTGCTATTTCTTGTAAACGTTTGGTTATTTTCATTAATTATCTAAATAATCCTTTAGTTTTCTTGAACGGGATGGATGACGAAGTTTACGAAGTGCTTTTGCTTCTATTTGACGTATACGTTCTCTTGTAACTCCAAACATTTGCCCTACTTCTTCTAGTGTTCTTGATTTTCCATCTTCTAATCCAAAACGAAGTTTTATTACTTTTTCTTCTCGTTCTGTAAGGGTTAATAAAACATCTGATATTTCATCTTTTAATATTTCATTTGTGGCATATTCTTCTGGACTCATATTTCTTTCATCTTTGATAAAATCTCCTAAATGCGAATCATCTTCTTCTCCTATTGGGGTTTCTAGACTGACTGGTTCTTGTGATATTTTATAAATTTCACGTATTTTGTCTACAGAGATATTCATTTTTTCAGACAGTTCTTCTTCACTAGGTTCTCTATTTAATTCTAGGGTCAATTGTCTTTGTACTCTTGCTAGTTTATTGATTGTTTCAACCATATGAACTGGAACACGTATTGTTCTTGCTTGGTCTGCTATGGCTCTTGTAATTGCTTGACGAATCCACCATGTTGCATAAGTTGAAAATTTATATCCTTTGGTTACGTCAAATTTTTCTACAGCTTTCATAAGTCCTATGTTTCCTTCTTGAATTAAATCTAGAAATAACATACCTCTTCCTACATATCTTTTCGCAATACTTACCACAAGACGAAGATTGGCTTCAGCTAGGGTTGCTTTGGCAAGCTCGTCCCCTTCTCCTATACGATCTGCTAATTCTAATTCTTCTTCCATTGTTAGTAATTTTATCTTTCCAATTTCTTTTAAATACATACGAACAGGATCGTTTATTGTTAGATCTTTGGTAATACTACTGTCATCTAAAAGAATTTTTTCACTTGCATTATCACTATCTTCTCCTGCTTCATCTTCTGATACAACTGCAATATTATTTTCACTAAAAGCGTTATATAAATCATCTAGTGCTTCTGCATCTAGTTCCAATCCTTTTAAAGCGTTTGCTAGGGCTTCATAAGTAATCATCCCTTTTTCTTTTCCTAATTTTATTAGTTCTTCTTTTCTTTCTTCAAAGGTTTTTATTTCTTTTATCATTTTTGATTCTCCTCTACTTTTAATTCTATTATTTTTTGGGCTAATTTGGCTTTTTCTTTTGGTACGGTTTCTTCTTTCATCTGTTTTTTTAATCTGTTTATTTCATATTCTATATTAAATTCTCGAATGACTTTAAAATAATCATATATTTGTTCTTTGGTATATGTTTCTTTTAAATCTAATAGAATAATTTCATTTAAACTTTTTGTAAGTTCTTCTCTACCATTTATTTCACTTATGATATCTGCTAATTCTACTTTCCCTGTCTCTTTATAAAAATGAAGGATTTCTAAAGCTAGCATTCGCATATGGGTATCTGGTAAGTATGGTTTTGCTTCACTATACATTTTTACGACTTCTTTGTCTTGTAACATATAATATAAAAGATACCTCTCTGCTTTTTCATATTTATTTTTTTTGTTTGTTTCTTTTTTTATTTTGGTTTTTTTCTCTACTTTTACAATATTATTTTTTTCTTTTAATTTTTCTTTTAAAAATTCAATATCTAAATTGGTATCTTCACTTATTTTTTTTAGTGTTAATTCTCTTAAAATATCATCATCTATTTTTGATAATTCTTCTACCATTTCTTTTACATATAAGCTTGTCTCTTCTATACTATTTAAATTTTTATCTTTTTTTAAATAATTACGTTTGAAATCTAAGATAGTAATAGGATATTCTAATTTTTTAAAAAAATCTTCTTGTCCTTTTTTTAAAATATATTCATCAGGATCCATATTGTCTTCTAAACGAACTACTTTGGGGGTTACCCCAATATTTAATAATTCGTTTGCACAAGCTATAGTGGCTTTAGCACCTGCTTCATCTCCATCAAAACATAAAATTACTTCTTTTGCCATTTTCTTTATTAAATGTGCTTGGGTTTTGGTTACAGCTGTTCCCATGGTTGCTACTACATTATAGATCCCTACTGTATAAGCTCTTATTACGTCTAGAAAGCCTTCTACAATAATTATCTTTCCTTCTTTCCTAGCTTCATTTTTGGCTCTATGATAATTATATAATAATTCTCCTTTTTTAAAAATTGGAGTTTCTCTTGTATTGATATATTTTGATGGATCTTCTATATTATAAATTCTACCACTAAATCCTACTACATTCCCATTTAAGTCATATAAGGGAAACATAATACGATTGTAATAAAGATCACTATAGTCTAGTCCTTTTTCTATTAATAAACCAGATGCTTTTAAATCTTTGTTTGTAAAATTTTTACTTGTTAACAGTTTTGCTAACAAAGAACTATTTCGAAGAGCTAGTCCTATTTTAAATTCACGAATGACTGTTTCATCTATGTTTCTTTTGCTCAAGTAATCTTTTGCTTCTTTTGCTTCTTTACTATGTATATTATTTTGATAAAATTTGCTAGCTAATTCATATATTTCATAAAGAGCACTATTTTTATTTTCTACTTGTGTGTTTCCCTTATTATATTTTACTGTTATTCCACATTTTTCTCCTAAAATAGATACAGCTTCTATAAAAGGAATATTCTCATATTCTTTTACAAATGTAAATACATTTCCTGCTGCACCACATGAGAAACATTTATACATTTGTTTTTCTGTACTTACACTCATACTAGGATTGTTATCATCATGAAAGGGACAAATTCCAAAATAATTTTTGCCTCTTTTGGTAAGAGGAAGATAAGAGGAAATAACAGAAACAATATCTGTTTTTTGACGAATTAAATTAATTGTCTCTGTATCTACTTTCTCCATAATATCATACTCCCTATTAGTAATATACGACAAAAAAAGTTAAAATCCTTTTTTTTGTATAATTTTTTCTTATTTTATATAAAAATGTATCTATTTGGTATAATTTTTCTTTTATTTTTTTATATTAATAATAGGAGGTTTTATGACAAATAAAAATATAATTTATATTCATACAATTGCTTCTTTTCTTCTTTGTTTCATTACCCATTTTTTATATGATATTTTTCCTAATACACTTTTTTCTATCTTTTTTCCTGTGAATGAAAGTATTTGGGAACATATGAAAATGATTTATACAACTATACTTTTATATGGAATATTTGAATATTTTCTTTTATCTAAGTTTGATTTAAATAAAAATAATTTTTTTCTTACTCTTTTTTTAAAGGCAAGTTTTTCTATTCCTATTTACTTAATTGTTTATCTTCCTATTTATTATCGTTTTGGAGAAAATATGATAATTACTCTTCTTTTGCTATTTTTGGTACTTTTCTTTGTTCATTATATAGGATCTAAAATTCTTTTTATAAAAGAAATCAAATATCAAAATGTTTTTGCTTTTATCTTTACCATTTTGGGATTTATTTTGTTTGCTTATTTTACTTATCGTCCTTTACATATTTCTTTATTTTTTGATCCACAAAATGAAAAATATGGTATACATGAATATTTAATAAAATCGGCTTAAAACATATGTTTTTAGGTCTTTTTCTTTTCCAGCAAGTTCTTCTACTTTTTTAACAAGGGCAATTTTACTATCTATAGAAAAGATACTACTTATATCATAAATAAGTTCTCTTCTACTTGTATCGCTCATCTCGTTTAAACTATTTATTTCTTGTCTAATAACTCCCCTTAAAAGAATATATAAAAATATATTATTTTTTTCATATATTGTTTTCACTTTTCCCCTATTTATCTCATACATATCTATATCAATTAAATGAAACATGCTATCTTCTTTGTTCCAAATTATGTTTTTGGGATTTACATCATGCATTTCAATATGGTTATTGGATAATACAAAAATATCTTTATCTAAATTTTCTAAATTTTGTAAAAGCTGGGTCATTTTCATATCCAGTAGTGCTTGTTTTTCTGTTTCTATATATTCCATTTTATATGCATCAAATTGCTGTTTATTTATTTTTGTAGATGTTGTTTTTTCATACAAGGTTTGCTGTGCTTTTACAATGTTTACTAATTCTAAATTTTTCATTCTTTTAAATACATTAAATGAAAGGGCATAAGTTCTTCCACGAGGATAAAATATCTTAATAGCACACTTTTCCTTTTCATATTTCCATACACTTGCATTACAACCTCTACCTATATAGACTAACTCTTCTTTTCTTATTACATTTCCATTCAAATCTATTAAGTCGAAAGATAGTTCATTTTCCATAATTTCACCTGCTTGTGTTATTATGACACAAAAGAAAAAAAAGGTCAAATCCTTTTTTCCTTTGAAGCTTTTGCTTCATCTATATGAAAACGCTAACGCAGTAGCGACCGAATAACTAATTTGTTTTTCAATTTTATTTCTACCATTCCATGTATATCTGTTCTATAGATTTTAGAATTTACTTTTTTTAAATTTTGTAATACTTTTTTACTGGGATGATTATATTTATTATTTTGACCTACAGAAATAAGACTATATGTTGGTTTTATTTTTTTTATAAAAGAAAAGCTTGAACTTGTTTCTGATCCGTGATGCCCTATTTTCAGTATATCCATTTTAGGTAAATTATATGCATTTAAAATTTCTTTTTCGTTTTTGATACTTGCATCTCCCATAAATAGTATATTGTATTTTCTTATTTTGGTGTACAGAATTAAACTATCTTCATTTTCATTTTCTGTATTTTTTTTATTTAATATATAAAAGGTATTCTTTCCTACTTTTAGTTTTCCTTTTTCTGCCCTTTTATATGGTATTTTTTCTTTTTGTAAATATTTTAAAAGATTTTTTTCTAAATAATTGTCTTTTCCTTTATTTAAAATTACTTTTTTTACAGGGAAATGTTTTACTAAATAAAGTGCATCTCCCATATGATCTATATCACCATGGCTTAAAAAAATTGCATCTATTTTTCGAATTCCTTTACTTTTTAAATATAATATTATTTCTTTTGCTTTATAATAATTTATCTGTCTTTTTAAATAGGTACTTTTCCCTCCTGTATCTATTAAAATATTTTGGTGATTGTGGTGTAATAAAAAACTGTCTCCTTGTCCTACATCTATCATAGTCATAAAGGACTGATAAAAATAAGGTTTTATATAAAGATAAAGAAGAAATAAGAAAATAAGATATAGTTTTTTTGGATGGAAAGTGAATAAAAAGAAAATTAAAAAATAATAAAACACTATTTCTATTTTACTCATTTTAGGGAAAATAATGATAAGAGAAAAATGTGAAAAAAAGAGGGATAGATTTTCAAGTAATGTTAAAAGGGGTGTTAATATAAAGTCTAAAGGAATGCAAAAGCAGAAAAGTGTAAATCGAAAAATAATTTGTGAAACAAGGGGAACAAAGAGTATATTTAAGAAAAGAGACATTATGTTTATTTCAAAGTTAGTGTTTATTTGAATGGGAAGAGCTGCTATAAAGGATAAAAATGATACAATAA
>CATOOY010000040.1 GCA_951801995.1 uncultured Erysipelotrichaceae bacterium | reverse complement strand
ATAAATTACTATAATTATGATAGAATTAAAGTAAAATTAAAAGGACTGTCTCCTGTAAAATACAGATTACAATCCTCTAATTAGAAACTATTAATAAACTGTCCAACTTTTGGGGTTCAGTTCAAAATCATTCTTTTTAAGGTTAAGAAAATTTATAAAGATCTATCTATCTGCATATTTTTCATAATATCATCTTTATTAAGAGCTATATTATAAATACGAACAGCATAAATATTTCCTGAGAGGAAATCAGAGACAGCTGTACTATTAAGTGGATTTGCTCCTAACGTGTATATTGTAGAAGGATGATAAGTAATACCACTGGAATCAGAAATAGTACCCATTAACTGTCCATCTAGATAAAAATTAAATTTAGTACCATCATAAGAAAGAGCTGCATTGTATCGTTTATTGGTGGAAATAGTTGTAGTTGATTTAATTTGTTTATAACCTCCTCCAATATAACATTGCCCTATAACAAACCCATTTTTTACATGAATGCCACAACCTCCCGTTTCATAATTTGCCAAAATAACTTGCTGTGAATTAGAAATAGTTGTTTGACTAAACTCAGTTTGAATAGTAAATTTTGGATAAAGAAATAGCTTCAACAAAACAGTACTATTTGTTCCATTAAAAATTAAATAATTTTTATTCCATGTAGCACTTTTTATAGTTCCATTGTTATTATTTCCCGTTAAATCTTGCCATTGAGTAGAATTAGAATTATGCCCCTGAAAAGTATTATTATAACCGCTAAGATACATTTTTAAACCATTAGTAACTATTTGAGATTCTGGATAATCCAAATAATCTTTATATGTATCCTTTTCACCATAGAGGGACTGATCAATTTGATAATTTTTTAAAATGTCTGTATCAGTAAGAGCTTTATTATAAATTCTACTAGCATATATTTTTCCCCTAAAATATTGAGAAGTAACTTGATTACCACTAGGATTTGCTCCAAGAGCCCATATAGTTTTATCTTCATAAAGAATAGGACTATTGGCAATAATAGTATCAACAAGATTTCCATCAATATAAAGTTTTAATGAAGAACCATCATAGCTTAATGATGTATTGTAAATCTTACCAACAACAGGGTGAATATTACTATAAACCATTTTATAAGAATCATTTATATAACATTCCCCACCAATAACACCATTAAAAATATGAATACCACAACCTCCCCTTTCCACATTTGACAAAATCAATTGTTCAGGAAGTAATGGATAAGTATCTAAAGTAAAAGTAGCTTCTAAAGTAAGAGAAGGTTCTTTAATAATAGGCATTAAAACAGCACTATTTGTCCCATTAAAAACAAGTGAATTATTTTCAATAGTATTATTATAAAAAATACCATCATTATTATTTCCACTTAAATCAATAATTTTACTACTATCCTCATCTTCACTATGATATCCATCTATATTTTTTGCATCATAATGTAATAGTAAGTTATCCGTAACATATCCATAACGATCAGAACCATAAAAGGTATGTGTTGTGTCACAAGAGAAATCATTATTTTCACTAAGAGTAGCTTTTTCACCATCATGATAAACAGTATATTTATCAAACTGTAAATATCCAAATTTTATTTGATTATTTTGAATAAGATAGCAGACATTCTTTGGTTGGCTTCCTGTATAATTTTTTAAAGAAAGAGATGCAAGATTATAATATCCATTTTCATATGATTTATTTTTATTAAACTGAGAAAGAGCAATATTTTGTTCTAAAGCCTTTGTATATCCATATGCACTATCAATAGCTGCATTTTTTTTGGAAATTTCTAAAATATTAATAAAAACAGGTATGGTAATAAGAGAAATAACAGCAAGTAATAAAATAACAGAAATAAGTTCAATAAGAGTAAATCCCTTACTTTTGAATAATGTTTACAAAACCACCTATCTTCTTTATTCTATTATAACATAAATCTAATTTTTAAACAGAATTATTTGAACATAGAAGTCTAATAAATAACTTTATATAGCAAACATAAAAGATTTAAAATAGATAAATAAAAAAAGAATGAAAAATTTCATTCCCTTATTTTACCGTTTCTACCATAGATACAAATAAAGTATTTTGACTATTATTAGAAGAAAAACCACTATATTCCATACTAAGTTGTTTTAACTTTTTAGCAACAATACTATATTCCTTTGCTTGCTGAGAAATATGAGTAAGTTCCCCTATTCCATCTTTATTAAATGTATTTGTACCTATAAGAAGTGCCTCAGCACCATTATGTAATTCTTGTGTACCTTTCACTAAAGAGTTAGAACCCTCATATAGGAAATGAATACCAGTTTGTAATTGTGTAAGACCATTTGATAAAATATTTGCTCCACTTTCCAGTTGATAAAAAGAATCTTGTAAAGTAGAAAGAAGTCTAGTAATCTGATTAGACAAAGATGTCATAGAAGAAATAGTACCATCAATAGCTGCATTATTTTGTTTAAGAAGATAAACCATTTCATAACTATATTTAATACTAAGCATAGTAGTATCTGTACCAGTATAATCCTTAAGATTATTATGAATATATAAAGAAGCTAAATTATCAAAAGTTTGACCAGACTTTGTAAGAATAGAAAGAATTGCCTTATCATTTTCATTTTTCAAAGCAGTAAGATTTTGCAAAGATCCTGTTATACCTTGATTAGCAAAAGTATTTTGAATATTTTGTAAAGATAAAATGACTTTTTTTAAACCATCGTTCAAAGAAAGAGACCCAGCTTGTAATTGTTTAGTAGCCTCTTCTGCCTTTCTTAAATTTTGATAGATAGTATCAGCACCTGTTAATAATTGAGAAGAACCATTTACTAATTTTGTAACTCCCTCATTTATCTCATCCATAGAATTCTGTAAAATATCCATTTTTGGATAAAGAGAATCCATCTTCGTAAAAATAGAAAGATCTTTTTCCTCAAACAACTTAGGAGTAAAAGTGAAATAAACATTCCCAAGCTTAAAAGACTCTGTTTCATACTCTATTATAATTTGATTCATATTTTGAAAAGTAGCAAGAGAAGTACTTTCATATAAACCAGGAGAAGCAATAGAAATAAGCATACTTTTTGTACCAGTATTTACAACCTTACCATTTGTAATAGAAATATTTTCATTTTTGTTATTTTCTAAAATAGTACCTAGAGTAACAACAAAAGGTGTATATAAAATTTTTTCTTTATGATTGATATAAGTTTTATGTTTTTCGGTATTTTCAAAAGAATAAATAATCTTTACCTTACCCTTTTTCCCAACCATATCTTTTCCATCCATTTCTTCATCATTTAAAAAATAAGAAATATGAGTATGAATAGGAAGTTCTTTCTCACTTACCCCTTTATAAAAAATATCTTTCCCCTTTGCATTCCAAGTTAAAATACCATCTTGGAGCATAAAAGTTTCTTTTCCATTTATATTTAAAATTTCTTTTAATTTTGTTTCATCATCTATTCTTTCATTTCCCAAATGTGATAAATGATTAGTAACATGAACCTGTTTAATAGAACCATCCATATTTAAATTCGTATAAACAGTTTCCTTTTTATCAAATGCAAATACACTATTTGGAAGCAAACAAAGTCCCATAAATAATAAACCTAATTTTTTCTTTTTCATTAAAATCCCTTCTTTCATACCCTTAGTAGTTTTTAAAATAAATTTATCAAAAGTAAGCAACATAGCAGGTAGGACAAAAATAACAACAATCATACTAATAATAGCCCCCCTAGATAAAAGGTGACAAATAGATGCAATCATATCAATTTTAGAATAAATAGCAACTCCAAATGTAGCAGCAAAGAAACATAAAGCAGATACAATAATAGAAGAAATAGTTTTAGCAAGTGTTTCTCTCATTGCTTTTTCTTTATCATATTTTTTTCTACACTCTAAATATTTAGTAGACATCAAAATAGCATAATCAATAGTTGCACCAAGTTGTATCGTTCCAATAATAATAGAAGCAATAAAAGGAAGTGTAGTATTTGAAAAATAAGAAATAGCCATATTAGCAAAAATAGCAGCCTCAATTGTAATAACAAGTATAATAGGAAGACCAATAGAAGAAAATACAAACAACATAATGATAAAAATAATAAAAATAGAAATGTAATTTACCATTTTGAAATCATGATCAGCTATTTCCACAAGATCCTTAGTAAGAGCACCTTCTCCCACAATAACAGCATGTTTATCATAGTGATTAACAAGTTTGTTGATTTCATCAATTTGTTTATTTAAAGCATCACTAGCAACCTCATAAGTAGAATTTACAAGAATAAGTTTGTATTTATCATTTTCTAATATATGATGTATTTCTTTAGGAAAGATATCTTTTTCAATTCCTAGTTTAGAAAAAGAAGAAGAAGAAAGAACTAAATCTATTCCTTTTAATTTTTGAATAGAAGAAACAAGATGAACCAAATCATCATTTTTCATATTTTTATCCACTAAAATAATTTGTGGAGAAACAATATGAAAGTTTTGAGAAAGTTCCCTATTCGCCACTTGACTAGGAAGATCACTTGGTAAAGATTTATCCAACTTATAATAAACTTTATAATTTTGATTTCCATAAATAGCAGGAATACAAATTAGAATAAAAATAGGTAAAATATACTTATGTTTTTTTACAATTATATTTTGTAATTTTTCAAAAGAAGGTAAAAAATTTCTATGTTTTGTTTTCGTAATAATTGTATCAAATAAAATAAGAAAAGCTGGAAAAACAGTTAAAACACAAATGAGACCCCAAATAACTCCTTTTGCCATAACAATACCGATATCTTTTCCAAGTGTTAAATCCATCGCACACAAAGATAAAAATCCAGCAATTGTAGTAAAAGAAGAACCAATAACAGACTGAAAAGTTTCTTCAATTGCTATAGACATAGCCTCTTTTTTATCTTTACAATTTTCTTTATTGTGTTCATATTTGTGATAAAGGAAAATGGAAAAGTCAGTAGTAACACCCAATTGTAAAACAGCAGTAATTGCTTTTGTAATATAGGAAATTTCACCAAGAAAAATATTCGTTCCCATGTTATATAAAATAGCAAGACCAATATTACCAAGTAAGAAAAGAGGAATGAAATAAGAATCAGTTGCTAAAGCAAGAACAATATAACAAAGAATAACAGCGAGTCCAATATAAGCTAAAAGTTCCTCGTTAGATAAATTCATAGTATCCAGTACCATAGCTGTCATACCACTTATATTATCTTCATCTTTTACAATCTTTCTCATCTCTTCTACAGCGCTTATTGTACTTTCACTAGAAGTAGAATCTGAAAAAGTAACAACCATAGCTGTTTTTCCATCTTGGTAAACTTTTTTAGAAATCTCATCAGGAAGCATAGAAATAGGAATAGTAGAATCCGTAAAATCGCTAATGCTAAGTACCATCTTGACCCCATCAATTTTTTGAATTTTATTTTGAAGTTTTTGTAGTCGATTCATAGAAGAAGCATCTGTAATAATAAAAGAAAAAGCTCCTATTCCAAAATCATTTGTTAAAATATCTTGACCCTGAATGGTTTCAATATCCTCTGGTAAATATACAAGAATATCATAATTAATTTTTGTTTTAAAATACCAAATAGTAGTAGGAATCACAAACAAAAATGCTAAAATAAGAATACATAAACTATGTTTAGGTATCCAATGAAATGTTTTCTTCATAAATAACCTCCCATCGCTTTACTATTATATTCAAAAGAAAAAAGAAGACCAGTAAGAAATATTATAATTTGTATGGTAAACAACATATTTATAAATTTGTATGTATAAAAAAAAGACAAAAGTTGTTTATGTTTACAATTGTCTAGAAAAAGGTATAATAGAAATGGTGAGAGAATGAAAGAAAAAAAACTAGATTTAAGAATTCGAAAAACAAGAAAAAATTTATATGAAGCATTGCTATATTTAATGGAAGAAAATGCATTTGAAAAAATAAAAGTATCTGATATATGTGAAAAAGCATTAGTAAATAGATCCACCTTTTATGCACATTTCGAAGATAAATACATGCTTTTAGATTCATTGATTACCGATCTTATTGATAATTTAAAACAAGATTTAAATAAAAAAAGTATTTCTTCCACAAAAGAATATTATATAGAAGTAATGAAGTTATTATTTGATCACATTGAAGAAAAAAGAGAAATTTATAAATTAATTATGATTCATAACAAAAATAGTATCGCTATGGATATGATTTATGGAACTTTAAATGATGTGATGATGCAAAGAGTAAAAGAACAAAAAATAAAAGAATATAAAATACCCATCGACTTTATTATAAAATTCTACTTAGGAGCTATTTTTAATGTAGGAATGGAATGGATCAAAGGATATTATACTTATTCAAAAGAAGATATGATTACATATGTAGAAAAACTTCTTACCGTTTCTTTCTTTATAAAATAAATTGTATAGAAAATGTCTTAGAAAAAGAAAAAAGAAAAAAAAGCATAAAATAGTGATATAATGAAATAAAGAAATAGGAGGTTATTTATGTTATTTGGTGTTATTATTATTTTTCTAGGTGTTTTATTTTTATTAGAAAGCATTATCCCTACCTTTGAAGTACAATTTGAAATTATTTGGCCTACAATACTAATCATAATCTCAATTGGAAGAATTATAAAAAATAAGAAAGTAGATATATGTACAAGTATAATTTTTTTGATAGGAGTTTGGTATTTATTATATAATCTATTAATTATTCCTACCCCATTTACAGAAGTATTTTGGCCAATTATCTTTATTGTATTTGGTGTATCCATAGTATGGAAAAATAGTAGATTTCAAAAAGAAGCAAAAAAGTCAGTAAAAAATGGCCCTATGCTTACATATTATGGTGTTTTTAGTGGTATAGAAGAAAAATTACAAACAGAAGACTTTAAGGGAGCTAATTTATATGCTATATTTGGTGGAATTGATTTAGATATATCTAAAGTAGAATTAAAAAAAGATATTACAATCAATATTTATTCTATTTTTGGTGGAACAGAGATAAAACTACCAGAAAACGTAAATATAAAAATAAATGCAAGTGCTCTCTTTGGTAGTAATGAAAATAAAGCAAATAGAAAAGAAAAAAAAGAAAATAAAACAATTTATATCAATACTATTTCCATCTTTGGTGGAACAGAGATAAAATAAAAAGGTACATTCTAAAAAGAAGAATATACCTTTTTTTGTATAAAACAAAAAAGGAGTATAGCACCAATCCAAATAAAATCAAAAATATGAAAAGAAAGTTTATTGCAATCAGGAAGATACATAGAAGAAGAAAAAGAATGAAACAAATAGATTAAAAAGAAAAGAAAGAATATCCAAAAGAAAAATTTTTTAAGAATTGTCATGATAAAATCCTCTTAAAAAAGTCAAAAATAGATTGTAACTTCTGTTTAAATGCTATAATAGCATCTATATTTTTAGAAGAATCTTGTTCTGCTTCTACTTTTATAGAATCCTCTTTTTTCTCATAAAAAACCTTTATTACATTGGCATCCTCATCATCTGTAATAGTCATACCAGCATCATCAATAGAAGAATGTGAAAAAGAATAACCATCTTTATTTTTGGTTTCATAATCAACAATTAAAGATGCATATGTTCCATTTTTATAAGTAGTAGCTTCTTTCTCTAATACATTATCATAATAGTATTCAATACGATATTTATATAATTTTTCTTCCGCATAGCTTGTTTTATAAAAAGAAAATATGATAAATAACGTAAATAATAAATAAGTATATTTTTTCATAAGATACCCCTTTCTTATTTTTATTATAAAGGGAAATAAAAGAAAAAGCTCTATAAAAGATACGTCAAAATAAGCATATTAATAGCAAAAAAAGACATAGTAAGACAAAAATAGTGTTGACAAAACCAAAACATGCATATAATATGAATATATGAACAATAATTCATGCAAGGAGGAAACATGAACATAGAAGAAGTAAGCGAATTTTTTAAATTATTTAGTGATAGAACAAGACTAGAAATATTAACTCTGTTATTAGAAGGGGAAAAAAACGTAACTGAAATAGCCACTTCCTTAAATAGAAGCCAATCTGCTATTTCCCATCAATTAAAGTTATTTCGAATAAGCAATATTGTTCGTACAAAAAAGATAGGAAAAACAGTATATTATACTTTAAGTGATCATCATATTAAAATTATTTTAGAGTATGGATTTGAGCATATAAAAGAAAGGAATATTTTATGAAAAAAGAAAACTTTATGAAAATAAGAATAGTAATTAGTATTTTACCTTTTATACTTTTTCTATATATAAAAGAAGATATATTACTTTTTGTTAGTTATATTTTATTAAGTTATGATTTGTATATAAAAGCCTTAAAAAATATAAAAAAGGGAGAAATATTAGATGAAAACTTTCTCATGATAATCGCAACACTAGGTGCATTTTACATCCATAAACCAGAAGAAGCCATTATGGTAATTTTTCTTTTCCAAATAGGAGAATATTTAACAGATAAAGCAATAGATCAAACAAAAGATTCCATTTTAAAGTTAATGGATCTAAGAAGTGATAAAGCAAGAATAAAAAAAGGAAAAACTTACAAAGAAATAGAAGCAAATGAAGTAAAAATAGGAGATATCATCTTAATAAAACCAGGAGAAAAAATCCCACTAGATGGAGTAGTAGTAGAAGGAATTTCTTATATAGATACATCTTTTTTAACAGGAGAATCTATTCCAAAAAGAGTAAAAAAAGGAGATAAAATATTAAGTGGCACAATGAATAAAGAAAGTACAATAGAAATAAAAGTAACAGAGATTTTTGAAAAATCAACAGCTAATAAAATTATAGAACTATTAGAAAAAGCAAGCGACAAAAAAACAAAAACAGAAAAATTTATTACAAGATTTGCAAGAATATATACACCAGTTGTTGTAATATGTGCTATTTTTATTACAGTTATACCTGTATGTATAGGATATAACTTCGAAGAATTTTTTACAAAATCACTTATCTTTTTAGTAATATCTTGCCCTTGTGCTTTAGTAATATCTGTACCACTTGGATTTTTTACAGGCATAGGAAGAGCATCCAAAGAAGGACTTCTCATAAAAGGTGCTAACATAATAGATATTTTGGAAAAAACAGAAATAGTATGTTTTGATAAAACGGGAACTCTTACCAAAGGAAACTTTGTCGTAACGAAAATAGAAAGTAAAAAGGAAGACATATTAGACATATTAGCACATGCCGAATATTATTCAAACCATCCTATAGCCAAAGCAATTGAAAAAAAATATCATAAAAAAATAAGGAAAGATAGAATAGAAGATTATAAAGAAATAGAAGGAAAAGGGATTTCTGTAAAAGTAGATAAAAAGATGTATTTAATAGGAAATATATCTTTACTAGAAGAAAATAATATATCTGTAGAAAGAAAAGAAGGAACCAATATTTATATTGCCACCCAAAATGAAATATTAGGTACACTAGAAATAAAAGATGAAGTAAAAAAAGAAAGCAAAGAAGAAATAAAAACTTTAAAAGATATAGGTATAAAAGAAACAATAATGATATCAGGAGATAATAAAAAAACCTGTAAAAAAGTAAAAGAAGA
>CATOOY010000039.1 GCA_951801995.1 uncultured Erysipelotrichaceae bacterium | reverse complement strand
CAACTTTATGATGACAACTGACATATGGACACCTATGTTTGAAAATGAAAACTTAAATAAAAAATTATATCAAATAGTAAGTGGAAGAATGCCTAAAAAGTATAATGAAGTTGTACTTTTAGTAGACAAAGATAACAAAGTAAGTGACTATGTTTTATATGCATTAGGACTCAAAGATCAAAAAGAATTAGAAAACATGATGAAAAAAGTAACAAAAAAAGAAAAAGTAGAAGCAAAAGTAGAAAGCTATTCTTATAAAGAAATAACAAACCTTTCTTACAAAGTATTATTAAATACAGATTACTATGAAAAAAAAGGAAATATTTGGATAGACAAAAGTGAAAATGAAGAATATATAAAAAATAAAATAAAAGATGCTGAAGAAATAAAAGTAGTAGGAATTGTAAAGCCAAATGAAGAATCAAAAGTATCTACCAATACACTAGGAGGTATTTTATATACCAAAGATCTAGAAAGACATGTTATCAAAAAAATAAATGAAACGGAAATTGTAAAAGAACAAAAAGAAAATAAAGAAAAAAATATTTTAACAGGACTTTCCTTTAATGATGAAAAATTTCAAATGGAAAATTTAAGCAATGAACAAAAAGCATATTTAAGTTCTCTATCACCAGAAGAATTAACAAATATCATTACAAAATATAAAGAAGAAGCAAGTGCAACTTATGAAAGTACTCTAGAAAAACTAGGAGCCGTTGACTTAGAAAAACCATCTTCTATTTATATTTATGCTAAAGACTTCAAAGCAAAAGATGACATCAAAGATATCATAAAAAAATATAACAAAAATCAAAAAGAAGAAAATCAAATTCATTATAATGACTTAGTAGGAATGCTAATGAGTTCTGTAACCAGTATAGTAGATATGATAAGTTATGTATTAATTGGTTTTGTATCTATCTCCCTTATTGTTTCTAGTATTATGATTGGTATCATTACTTATATATCTGTTCTAGAAAGAACAAAAGAAATAGGAATATTAAGAGCAATTGGAGCCTCAAAAAAAGACATATCAAGAGTATTCAATGCCGAAACATTAATTGTAGGTTTTGTAGCAGGTATCTTAGGAATAGGAATCACAGTTCTTATCAATATCCCAACCAACATTATTATCGAAAAAATAACAGAGGTTCACACTATCAGTAAATTACCACTAACAGGAGCCATTATTTTAGTACTCATAAGTATAATTCTTACTGTAATAGCAGGACTTATCCCAGCTCGTATGGCAAGTAAAAAAGATCCTGTAGAATCTTTAAGAAGTGAATAAAGTATAGTTTTATTACTATACTTTCAGACTGCCGACAAATAGGTAAATAAAAAGCTTATTTGTCTTTTTTATGAAAAAAATTGTATTTTTTAAGAAACTATTCTTAAATATCTTTATAACCTTTCTTTATAGAAGTTTACAATATTTTTGTTTTGGAAAGATACGCACATAAATTATTACAATTTTTTATATTTTCACTTTCAAAAGTAATAAATTAGTAGTAAAATAATTTTAAATTCTTACAAATATATTTTAAAATAAAAGCTTTTAATTAAAAAACAAAACTTTTTATCTAAAAAAGGAGTAAACATTATGGAAAAAGAAATATTACTAAATAATATAGATAAAATTCATACAACAAAAATGGGAATAGATAGAATAAAAAGAAATCTACAAATAGAAAAAGACATAATACCTTACTGTATAAAAAAAATAAAAGAAGCAAACACAATAACACAAAAAGGAAAAAACTTCTATGTAGAAACAAATACTTGTATATTTACTATACATGCACATAGTTATACTATAATAACTGCACACCCCATCAAAAACCTAGAAAGTTTAAAACAAAAATATGATAAAATGCAAAAAAAATATGGAGATAAAAACCTAAATTCTATCTATTTTGGAGGTTGTACCCAAAAACCAAACATTTGCTTCGTTTTTATGAATCCCACAAGTAAAAATATAGCAGCAAATAAAAACTGGAAAGGAATCAATGCACCATGGTTAGGAAGCAAAAACATATGGGATCTATTTTATAATATAGACTTATTAGATAAAGAAATATATATACAAATAAAAAAATTAAAAAGAAAAGAGTGGACAGAAAAGTTTGCCAAAAAAGTATACCAAAACATAGAAAAACATAAATATTTCATTACCAATCTTGCAAAATGTACCCAAATAGATGCAAGACCTCTACCCGATGAAATTTTCAGAAAATACTTACACTTATTACAAGAAGAAATTGACATTATTAAACCTAAAATAACTATATTATTAGGAAATCAAGTAAGCTCTATTATACTAAATGAAAAAATATCTGTCTCTAAAGTAAGAAAAAAACAATTTTTAAAAGAAATAAACGGAAATACATATAAAATGTATGCAACATACTACCCAGTGGGAAATGGTAGATTTAATATAGATAAAACAATAGAAGACATAAAAAGCATCAAAAAAAGCCTAATATAACTATGATATTAGGTATTTTTTATTCCTAAAATATATAGTAGTTATGTACATCCCCATACTACTTACTTGTTATATCACATTTTTATAAAAACACAAATGAAAAAACATTTACATATCACTTCCTAACTTATATAATAAAATAGAAAGAGGGAAAAACAATGGAAAATATAATTGAGGTAAAAAACTTAACCAAGGAATATAAAAACAAACTTGCACTAGATAACTTATCATTTGAAGTAAAAAAAGGAGAGATATTAGGCCTATTAGGACCAAATGGAAGTGGAAAATCAACAACAATAAATTGCCTATTATCCCTTCTTTCCTTTAAACAAGGAAATATAAAAATATTAGGAAAAGAAATGGAACCAAATGCATATGACTTAAAAAAAGAAATAGGTGTCGTTTTTCAAGAAATAGCTGTATTAGAAGAATTAACCGTCTATGAAAATATAGATTATTTTTGTGGCCTTTATATTAAAGAAAAAGAAAAAAGAAAACAATACATAGAAGAAGCACTAGATTTAGTTGGCTTAATAGAATACAAAAAATTCTACCCAAAACAATTATCAGGCGGACTCAAAAGAAGACTCAACATAGCTTGTGGAATCGCTCATAAACCCAAAATAATATTTTTAGATGAACCAACTGTCGCTGTAGATCCACAAAGTAGAAATAACATTTTAGAAGGAATCAAAAAACTAAGAAAAGAAGGTGCTACAATTATATATACCACCCACTATATGGAAGAAGCAGAAATATTATGTGATAGAATTATTATCTTAGATAAAGGAAAAATACTAGCCGAGGGAAACAAAGACTCTCTAAAAAAACTAGCAGATATAGAAGAAAAAATAACAGTAGAAATAAAAGAAATAAAAAAGGAAAACCTAGAAAAAATAAAAACATTTAAAACAGTAGAAGAAGTAAATATAAATAAAAACATATTAACAATCACTTACAAAAAAGGCAAAAACAATTTAGAAGAATTAATGAAATTTTTAAAACAAAACAATATAACATATGATAAAGTATTTTCAGAAAGACCTACCTTAAATGATGTATTTTTAAACTTAACAGGGAAGGATCTTAGAGACTAATGTTTTCTCATAATTTTAAATATACATTAAAAATACTTTTAAAAAATAAAATACTCTTATTTTGGACATTTGCCTTTCCTATTCTACTTGGGACATTTTTCCACATGGCTTTTTCCAATATAGAAAATAGTGAAAAATTAAAAATAATAAAAATAGCAATCATAAACAATGAAAACTATCAAAAAGAAGAACTATTTAAAAATACATTTACACATTTAAGTGATAAAAAAAATAAAGATAGACTCTTCTCAGTTACTTATACCAATATAGAAAAAGCAAAAAAATTATTAGAAGAAAAGAAAATAACAGGATATTTAATTTTTGAAAAAGAAAATATAAAAATAAAAGTAAATGAAAATGGAATCAATGAAACAATACTAAAAAACATAGTAGACGAAATAAATTGTAACCAAGATATAATAAAAACATTACTAAATAAAAACATCCACTATCAAAAAATACAAAATATAATTACACAAAACGAAGTAAAATTAAATAACATTACAAGCAAAAACTTAAGTTATACCATGATAGAATACTATACATTAATTGC
The DNA here is from genome assembly GCA_951801995.1 of uncultured Erysipelotrichaceae bacterium. Lineage (GTDB taxonomy): Bacteria > Bacillota_I > Bacilli_A > RF39 > UBA660 > RUG12867. The sequence goes on along the minus strand of CATOOY010000039.1, from coordinate 6,262 downwards.
TATGACATGTTTATATGGAGGAATCCTTTCTATGTTTATTACAAACTATAAACTAGCAAACACAAGTTCAGTAGGAAAAAGAACTTCCATATCCCCTATTCATAAATTGAAAATGTTATTAGCAAGTCTCTTAGCTAGTTATATTGTACAAATAATAGGTATAGCAATCCTCTTTATGTATACTATATTCGTGTTAAAAGTAAATTATAGCTCCCCTATTCCATATATCATTTTACTAGCACTCTTAGGATCCCTAGCAGGTCTTTCTTTAGGAATAAGTATAGCAACCCTTATAAAAAAAGATGAAAATACTAAAACAGGTATTTTAATATCCATTACTATGTTAGGTTGTTTTCTATCTGGTATGATGGGAATTACCATGAAATATATAATAGATAAAAATATACCAATTTTAAATAAAATCAATCCAGCAAATATGATAACAGATGGCTTTTATAGTCTCTATTACTATGATACATTAAATAGATATGTTTTAAATATAGTAAGTCTTCTCCTATTTTCCATATGCATGATTTTATTATCCTACAAAGGATTAAGGAGGCAAAAATATGACAGTATTTAAAACTTACTTCAAAATTGTAAAAAAATACAAAGGTATGATTCTATTATACACCATATTATTAATTCTATTTAGTGGTATAAACCTAAGTACAAATGATAACAATACCAACTTCACAAAGGAAAAACCAAATATACTTATAATAAATAAAGATGAAAATATAGGAATCACCAAAAATCTAATCCATTATTTAAAAAAAAACACCAATACAAAAGAAATAGAAAATAAAGAACAAAAAATAAAGGATGCTTTATTTTATAGAGATATAAACTATATAATTTACATAAAAGAAAATTATAGAAAAGATATATTAGATGGAAAAAACCCAAAAATAGATATCAAAACAACAAAAGATTATAATGCTACTTTAGCCAGCCAAATACTTACAAGATATATAAAAGTACAAAATATATATGTAAAAAACATGCAAAATGAACAAGAGATAATAAAAAATATTAATAAAAGTTTAGAAAAACAAGCAAAAATAGAAATTACTTCTAAAATAAATACAACACAAATAGAAAAAATGAATCTATACTTTAATTTTGCAAGCTACTCACTTATGGCCATCATTATATTTATCATTTGCTTTATTCTGACTAGTTTTAAAAATAAAAACATTCATAAAAGAATAACAATAAGTAGTATGAACTATAAAAAACACAACCGTATTATACGAAAAGCAAGTCTACTTTATGTTTTCATTGTGTGGATATTATTTAGTCTATTAGGACTTATTCTACTAAAAGATACACTATTATCTATAAGAGGAATAATATATATGGTAAATGCACTTGTATTTGCATTCTGCTCACTTACAATCGCTATAATGATATCTTCTCTTACCAATAACAAAGAAGCTGTAAGTGGAATTGTAAATGTAGTTTCACTTGGTCAAGCTTTCCTATGTGGTGCCTTTGTTCCTACACAATGGCTTCCTAAAAATGTACTTACCCTAGCCCATATTCTTCCAACTTACTGGTACATTCAAACAAATGAATTATTAAAAAAATTAGAAATAATAAATCTAAAAGAAATAAAACCTATTTTACTAAACATGTTAATTTTAATACTTTTTTCCATATTATTTATCATAATAAATAATCAAATATCCAAAAGAAAACAAAAAATAGAATAAAAAAAAATCAGTTTTTACTATAAGTGGTAAATATATGTAGACACATAAAAAGTGCCTGCATTTTTCATATAAAAAAATTTAGTTTTGTTATAAACATTATGTAAAGACATAATATTTCATCATACACTATCATAGAAAGGAAGTGAATCTATGATAGTAGTATGTATAATCCTAATTTTAATACTTTGTCTTCTCCTAAAATTTGGCATTTGTTTATTCTTACATAAACATGGTAAAATCTCCTATAAAAACTTTAATGCATTAGGCTTTGCATATGATGAAAAAAAAGATATTTTTTATTCCACTAAAAATGCTTGGCAAAAAGATTTTGGTTATTCACACCTCTATGATGTCGCAGCACCTATAGGAAGTATTATTGTAGACACAGAACCAGTCCACTTTTTCTATAACAATCGAAATTGGTTAATCACCTTCTGGAAAGGACAATATGGAATAACAACAGGTGCTGAAATAGGAATATATTATACAGAAGAAAAGAAAATTCACAGAAATACAATATATAAACCAGCTACAGAAGATATGTTAGATATGTGCTTTATTTTATACAAAAAAGGAAAAGAAATCATGAGAATTTGTGCAAATCACTGGTGGCTTGCTGGATTCAAACTAGGCATGTTTAGCCATCCCAAAGAACTATCTATGTATCTACAAATTACCTTCCCAAACAAAGAAATGTTAAATACATTTTTAATTTCTTTCGAAAAACTAAAATATAAATCAAAAGAATATAAAATTTGTGGAAATATATTTCTATTGAAATACAAAAAACCACATACCAAAAGAGTATGGACAAGATCCCATATTATCGACTTTATCTCACAACACAACAACAAAAGAAACGTAAAATTATATAATAAATATTTAGAAGATGCAGTACAAAATAAAAATGATTTACCAAACGAAAAATATTTCATTTTAAATGATTATATTCCAAATATCTTGAAAAATAATAAACAATTGGATTTTATCAAACTTCCCTGTCCTAAAAAAAGTGGAGTCATTTTATTAAGAGATGATATTTATTCTACTGTAGGTGGAAATTATAATGAAAAATAAATTAGATAAAATCTACAAAAAAGCAAGAAAAATAGCAATTGATAATCAAAGTAAACTCGTAATAATGAGTGATTGCCATAGAGGAATAGGAAATAAAAATGATAACTTTCTAGAAAATAAATATATTTATAAAAAAGCACTAACCTATTATGATAAAAAGCAATTTACTTACATAGAACTAGGTGATGGAGATGAACTATGGGAAGTAAAAAATTATGAAAAAATAAAAGAAGAATATAATGATATTTTCAAATTAATAAAAAAATTTCATGATAAAAAACGTTTTATTATGATATATGGAAACCATGATATTTGTAAAAAATCCAAAACATTTATTAAAAAACATTTTGAAAAAGAAAAAGACATTTTATTAAAAGAACTAACAATTCGTGAAGCAATTGTACTAGATTATTTAGGATATGAAATATTTTTAGTCCATGGACATCAGGTAGACTTTTTAAATAGTACTCTTTGGCGTCTTTCCCGTTTTGCAGTAAGATATATATGGAGTATATTAGAATTTATAGGCATAAAGGATCCAACAGGACCAATAAAAAATCATAAAGTAACCAAAAAAGTAGATAAAAAATTAAATAATTGGAGTAAAAAAAATCAAAAAATAGTAATTGCAGGTCATACACATAAACCCGTTTATCCTAAAGTAGGAGACAGTATGTATTTTAACGATGGATCTTGTGTACACCCTGATGGTATCACCTGTTTAGAAATAGAAAATGGAAAATTAACACTTGTAAAATGGTCTTATCAAATAAAAGAAAATAAACTAATAGTAGAAAGAAAAAAAATATTGAAAGAAGAAAATATTGAAAACTTTTGTAATAAAAAAAAGTAGTATAAAACTCGTTTCTTGAACAAAAAGAAATGAGTTTTTTAAGTATTATATATAATTTCTTACCAATCTGCTTAACCTTTTCTAACATGATACAGTTAGATAGAACCTTCCCTTACATAATAAGAAAGAGAAAAAATACATAATTACTATTATAGTAGCACTCCTTTTTAATGATTATTATAGCATACCTATTTATAAAAAACATATTCTATTTTATAACATAAAAAATTTATTATTGTTTTTTACAAAAAAAGTGTTATAATATATAAGCATTTAAGGAGGTTACTAAATATGGATAAAAAAACACCAAAAATTATTTTTGAACAATGGCAATTACAAATTGCCATAGGACAGTGGTTACATATGGATTCATCACAATCATTAGAAGAAATTGTAAAAACATTTAGTTATGTATTAAAACAAGCAGGAATAGAACTTACTGAAACATGTATTCTAAAAGAATTTGACAAAGAAAATTTTTCTTTCGATTGTTACTTAAAAAATGCGAATGTAAATACTAATATAGAATTAAAATGGGAAAACAACGATACACCAAAAGAATTAATAATACATTATCCACAAAAAACTACAGTATATCAATATTATCAAAAAGAAAAAAATCCTATTCTAAAACTAAACCGTTATACCATTAAAAATAGTCAAAATGGAAATGCTTGCACACGTATTTTGTCACCCCATAATATAGGCCTAATACTACAAAATAAAGAATACACACTTTCTATAAAAATTGAAAATCCAGAAAAGTTAAAATTGTCCACTCTAATATTAAAAAATGAAGCTGAATTACAAAAACATTTATTAGAACTATCTTTTCCAATAGAGATTAGTGAAATATATAAAAAAATATGTAAAACATCTATAGATGCAATAGAAGAATATCCAAAATTCGAATTACAAATACACACAAATACATCAAAAGAAACAATAGATATATTATCCCTTGCACATGGAAAATTAGAAAAATTTATGATAACAAAAAAAGGAAAAACAATTACAGTAGATGAAACAGGAGAAATTGCTCACAAAACACCTACATGCACAATAAGGGAAAAAGAAAATGGAGAAATACACTATAGCATAAATATAAAACCAGGAAATACCCTACCAGATAAAATATCACCATTGAAACAATATAATGAAATACAAGATGAACTAGAAAAAGCAAAACAACTTGTAAAAACCATATTACAAGATAAGAAAAAAGATTCCATTTCTAGTTAAATACTTAAAGTAATAAAAAGGACAATGCATCATTGTCTTTTTTAGACCCCATTCTATTAAATAATAAAAGTAGTATCATCTATAAATACATAATCCGTTTTATACTTTAACTCTCTTACCAGTCGAAACAAAGCTTCTTCTTTTTTCTTTGCCTCAATCATAATATCCAAATCACAATTTAAATATTGAATACTTTTTAAAAATGCAATAAAACTATCACTATTAATATAATCATGGTGGCTCCTAAAATCCTTTTTTAATTTACTTTTTGGAGAAGAAAAATGCATCTTTGGTGTTCCCTTCCAACTATTAATAACCTTTTCTAAATCAATACAACTTTTATTACAAATATAATGATGATAATCTAAACATACAGGAATTTTCAAAATAGAACTTAAATATAAAGCATCCTCTACTGTAAAAACCTTATCATCATTTTCTATCACAATAGATTCCTGAATCTTTTTAGGTAACTTCCTAAAATTATGAATAAATCTACTTAAAGAATTCTTTTTTCCAAAAACATTACTACCAATATGGAGAATTAGCACCTTGTCTTTTATTTTTAAATTTTCAAGAAGTTGATAATGATATTCCAAAATAGCAATACTATTTTGAACAACATCTTCCTTAACACTATTTAATACACAATACTCATTAGGATGAAAATCAACCCTTATATGATTCTTGCAAATTAAATCAGCAATACGAGTATAATATTCTTGATAAGGTGTTGTATAATCAAAAACAACATCTTCCTTTGTCGCAAGAGGAATTAATTGTGATGAAATTCTATAAAAATGGATATTATTTTTTACATTGTAAGTAAGAATTTCCTCTAATGCCAAAAGATTAGAAATAATAATATTATTTAATTTTTGATAATCCTTTTCCTTACTATAATTTGTATATGTATAAGTACTAGAAGTTGTAATAGAAGATAAAGTTTCACTTTGACAAGCATACCCTAGTCTTATTTTCATAAAATCACCTATTAATAGTATGAGCATTAAAAACTATTTTATATGAAATATTTATCATCATGAAAAAGTATTTAATATTTTTCGTATATCCATAATACTATCTATTACTAAAAAAGAATACAAAAAAGACAATTAGAACATAAATACCTAAAATTGTCTTTTTATTTTAAACTATTCATGATAATACAGTGTATAAAAGATCTATCTATTGCTCTTTTTATAAACATTTTCACAAGATTTACATGTAACTTTCATTTCATAACTATCAACCTTTTTATCTAATATAGTAAGTAAAGGCTCATTATCATTTGGGCAACAAAATCTATTTTTTATAATAACTAACATATCATTACACTCTTTTCCTACCCTACTATCTTCAAAATCAATAT
>CATOOY010000038.1 GCA_951801995.1 uncultured Erysipelotrichaceae bacterium | reverse complement strand
GTGTAGTAAAAGATCAAATCTTTAAAGGACTAGAGTTTGTAAATATAGGAATAGAAGGTGGAGAAATAACAACATCTGTAATAAATAATACAGGAGTAGTATATGAACCATCTACATTTACAATAAAGGTAAAAGATGAAAATGATAAAGTAATAGTAGAACTAAAAGAAAATATAAGCGAAGCTATTCCAAATGGAGAAACAAGAAAAGTAGTAAGTCATACAGATACAGACTTAAGTAAAGCTTATAGTATTGAATATAGTGTAGATAAATAAAAAAACATCTAAAAGAAATAGATGTTTTCTTTTAATTTTATGTCTAAAAATAGTTAAAAAAGCTTTAAACTAGAAAAGTTATCATTTTAATATTTATATAAAGAAAATACCTAGCTGTAAAAACAAAAAAATACAAAAAAAACCCCCAAAATACTTGCATTTATCAAGTAAAAATGATATCCTTAGAATGTAAGCAAGATAGAAAGCTTATGACAGATATAGGGAGGTAATTATTATGTCAAAAAGTGATTTAGTAACTTACATTGCAGAAGAAGCAGGATTAACAAAAGCAGATGCTGGAAGAGCTTTAGAAGCAATGATGAATGGAATTGTAGAAGGATTAAAAAATGAAGGTAAAGTAACTCTTACTGGATTCGCAACATTCACAACAAAAGAAAGAGCTGCTAGAGAAGGAAGAAATCCAAGAACAGGAGAAACTTTAAAAATAGCTGCTTGTACAACTGTTTCTATTAAAGCTGGTTCTAAATTAAAAGATGCAGTGAACTAAAAGGCAAAAGGCCTTTTTTTACTATGTCAGAAATTGTACAAAACATATTAAATAAAATAATAGAAGCAGGATTTGAAGCCTACCTAGTAGGAGGATATGTAAGAGATCTATATCTAAAAAAAGAAAGTTTAGATGTAGATATGGCTACAAGTGCCAAAATAGAAGATTTAAAAGAAATATTTAAAGATATACCATATCAAATAGAATACAATTGTTTAAGATTTAGATTAGAAAACTATTTATTTGAAATTAGTCCCTTTAGAAAAGAAGGGAAATATATAAAAAACCGTTATCCAAAAGAAATAAAGTATGCGAAAAATATAAAACAAGATAGTAAAAGAAGAGACTTTACAATTAACTCTATTTATATGGATAAAGATGGTAAATATATATCCTTTCATAACGGAATAGAAGACTTAGAAAAAAAAGTCATAAGAGCAATAGGAAACCCAAACACAAGATTAGAAGAAGATGCACTTCGTATTTTGCGTGCCATTCGATTATCTGTAACCCATCATTTTGAAATAGAAGAAACACTTGCCAAAGCATTAGAGCAATGTTCTTTCTTAATAGATACATTGTCTTATCAAAGAAGAAAAGAAGAATTAAATAAAATGTTACAAGCAGATCCAGTTTATACCATAGAACAAATAGATAGATTTAAGTTACACACCTACTTTGGTGTCCCTTTAGATATTACTATAACAGACTATTTAGATGCAATATGGATGCAATTAGATTATACAAGTTATCCACTCACAAAAGAAGAATTAAAAAAAATAAAAAGATTAGAAATATTAATGCAATCTGATTTTACAGAAGAAACTCTATTTTACGCTACCTTAGAAGAAATAAAGGCAATATGTGAGTTAAAAAAAATACCTTATATAGAAATAAAAGAAAAAAAGGATGCCTTACCAATTCAAAAAAAAGAAGAAATAAAATTAGACATTCCCTTTCTTTTAGAAAACAAGTATCCTATTACACAAATTAAAGCAGATATCTTGTCAAAAATTCTAACAAAAGAACTTTTAAATGAACCAGATAGAATTAAAAATTATATAGTAGAGAATTATAATAATTAGACATTTTTTTCATAAACTATAGTAGGGTGTATGTATGAAAAAAGTAATAATAATTCTCTTTTTATTTGCTTTTTCACTTCTTACCTATAAAGGAAAAGTAGAAAATGCATTTATAGAGAAAATAGATTTAAAATTGCAAGAAGAAGAAATAGGAATTGTCTTTATACCAATGAATAAAAGTAGTTTTTTATTAATAAAAACAAAAGAAAATTCTATTATATTACCAATCTATGGAAAAGAAAATCCTCAAAAAATATTAGAAAGATTTGGAGAAGAAAAACCTACATATAGTTATACAGATATTATAAATGGGGAAAATAAAGTAGAAGAGCAAAATTTACAAATAGAAAATATTAATATTAAAAAAAATAATAAAAATTATACAATTTCAAATGAAAATATAAATTTCTGCATTTTTTATGAAGGAAATATACAAAATTGTGATTACATTTATTTTGTAAATGAAACAAGTCTTTCTGAAAGTAAAATTAAACTAGCTTTTTATAATGAAGACTTAAGTTCTACATTTGAAAATGAACTCTATAATCATTGGATAGATGTTTATAAAATAAAAAAGAAAGAATTTACCTTATTTACACTACATAAAGATACTTATAATGTAATAAAGTTGCCAAACTATTATTTTCAGATTTCTTGACTTTATAAATAAATATATCTATAATAAAAAAAGGTGATACCTATGATGGAAAAAGTAATAGATTTACTCAAAAATGATAAAATAATTATTCCACGAACTTTACTTTTTCATTATAAAGATTTAAAAATAACAGAAGAAGAATTTATTATCATTTGCTATTTATTGAATGAAGAAAAGTTATTTAATCCCAAAAAAGTAGAAAATGATTTAAATATAAATAGAATGCATGTTTTAGAAATAATAGAATCTTTATCCAGCAAAGACATATTAAAAATAGAAGTAGAAAAAACAGGTAACATAAGAGAAGACATCATAAATCTAGATCCACTTTATCATAAACTTGCTTTCTTTATTATCAATGACAAAGTAGAAATAACAGAAAAATCCAATCTTTTTGACTTGTTTGAAAAAGAATTTGGAAGAACATTATCGCCAATAGAATTTGAAATAATAAAAGGTTGGCAAGAGAACCACTTTAGTGAACAACTAATTATTTGTGCATTAAAAGAAGCTGTTTATAATGGAGTATTCCGTTTAAATTATATAGATAAAATTTTATTTGAATGGAAAAAAAAGGGAATACAAACCAAAGAAGATGTAGAAAAAAATAATAGAGAATTTAACGAAAAAAAGAATGTAGTAAAGGAAGATGTATTTGAATATGACTGGCTTAATGAAAACGAATAAAATTATGGATTATCTAGATGAGCTTTTTCCAAGCCCAAAATGTGAATTAAACTATGAAAAAGACTATGAATTATTATTAGCTGTTATGCTTTCTGCACAAACAACAGATAAAAGAGTTAATATGGTAACAGAGATATTATTTAAAAAATACCCAGATTTACAAAGTTTAAAAGATGCAAAGCAGAAAGAAATAGAAGATATTATAAGACCAATAGGAACTTATACAAAAAAAGCGCAAAATATAAGAAAAATAGCAGATGAACTTTTAAAAATAGGTGGAAAAGTTCCAAACGATCGTGCCTTTTTAGAAAGTCTAAGTGGCGTAGGAAGAAAAACGACCAATGTTGTTTTATCCAATTTATATAATGTTCCTTGTATTGCAGTAGATACACATGTAACAAGAGTATCAAAAAGACTTAAACTTGCAAATGAAAAAGATGATGTTTTAGAAATAGAAAAAAAATTAAGTACAAAATTTCCAAAAGAAAAGCTATGTAGATTACATCATCAGCTTGTTTTATTTGGAAGATACCATTGTAAAGCACAAAGTCCTATGTGTGATAATTGCCATTTAAAAGATATTTGTAAAAAAAATTAACTATATAAAAATGTTTTCATAATTGAAAAACATTTTTTTTTAAAAGAAAAAAAGCTACTTATGTAGCTTTTTATGGTCCTATATTCATAATAGAAATTTGTCTGTTTTTTGTATATGTTTTTCCATTGTAAATAACTTTATAAACAACAGTATAGTCTACCTGTGCTTCTCCACCAGTTTGACCCATAATAGAATCCACACTAGCCCCATTTGATAAAGCATATGACATTTGGTATTCACTACTATCTAGTGTTTTATTTCCAACAGTGACCTTAATACCAGGATCTTTATAAGTAGTGACACTAGAAGGAATCATATAAGGATTATCCCCAAGAAGTGTAATAACAGGAGTAGCAATAACTTCTGCCTCATTTAAAGTAATACTTGAGCCTTTACTAGCAAAATCTTTTTTATTTTGATAAGTAGTTTTTACTACATAAGTAACAGACTTTTGATTATCACCTAAAGTTTCTGAAAAACTAGTACCTGTTGTAAATTTAATATGAACGAGATTGCCATTTTCATTTCGGTAAATATCATAACCAAGTGCACCATAACTATTTGTATTTGAATGAATTCCACTAGCTGCATTCCATGAAATAGAAACTTTTCCATTTTTTATAGTTCCAGTTAAACCAGAAACATCTTTTAATTTTAAATGCGTAGTTGAAATCTCTGTAGGCTCTGTTCCTTTTTTAAATAGTTGAACCGTTTTTAAATTATCTGGTGTACTATCACTTGCAAGTCTTGCTGGATTGGAACCATATTCAATGGTAACTTCACTTACACTATCAGGCTTTTTAAACTCTCCTTTGGTAGTAAATATCTTTTTAGCAACTGCTTGGAATAGACGAGTATGTTCTCTATTACCAAAACGAGTATAGTGATCTTTATAAATCTTATCGTATCCATACCAAACAGCAATTGCATATTCAGGACTATAACCAATACACCATAAATCATTAATAGCATCCGATGAAAGACCATTGGCTTGTTTTGTTTCTTTGGTAAAGTTAGTAGTACCAGTTTTAGCAGCATAAGTAATACCATTTACATCAGAATATCTACCAAGTGCTGATTTAGAAGTATCTACTAAAATATCAGTCATCATATAAGCAGTAGAATCGCTCATAGCTCTTTTTTTAGCATGTTTATTTGTATATTCTTTATCAGAATTACGAAGTTTTACTTTAGTAAAAGAATAAGGTTTGTTATAATATCCACCATTTCCAAATGCGGCATAAGCAGCAGATAGCGAAAGAGGAGATTCCCCATTATAACCACCAATTGCATGTGCCTCATGTAAAGTACCATTAGAAGCCACTTCAGGTGAAAGACCAAGACCCTGTACGAATTTTTTAATATTACTATTTTTATTGGCTTGGAATGCTTTTAAAGCAGGAATATTTCTAGAATCCATAATAGCTTCTCTAGAAGTTAAAAATCCTTTGTAAGCACCATCCCAGTTTCCAACCTCTCCACCATCACTATAATGATAAGGTTCATCTACAAAAGGTTGATAAGTAGACCAATTTTCAAATTCCATTCCAGGTCCATAATCATAAAGAGGTTTAGCAGTAGAACCAATCTGCCTTTTTGTCATAGTAGCAGTATTATAAGACTTAGCACCCGATTTATTTCTACCTCCACCAATTGCCACAATAGCACCAGTTTGAATATCAAGTACAGAAATACCTGCATTTACAACATCATTTTCCCAATGATAAGCAGTACCATTCATAATCTCGTTGATAGAATCTTGTCTTTCTTTATCCATAGTAGTATAAATTTCCATTGCAGTACTATAAGGATCAAAACCAGTAAGTTCCTCCACCTCACTAGCAACAGTATCTAGGAAAGCTTGGTATTTTGTATCATCACTTTGTTGTTTTTCCACAAGTAACTTTTCTACAGTAAGCTTTTCTGCAGCTTTTCTTTCTTTTTCAGTAATATAACCATGTCTTTGCATTAAAGATAAAACAAGTTTTCTTCTTTTTTCAGCACGATCAGGATGATTATAAGGATCTAAATAATTAGGCGCTTGGAAAAGTCCAGCAATCAAAGCAGATTCAGCAACATTTAGATCTTTTGCATGTTTACCAAAATAATTAACCGAAGCTTGTTCTACACCATAAGCTCCTCCACCTAAATAGTTAGAATTAGCATAAAATTCAAGAATCTCTTCCTTACTATATTTTTTTTCTACCTGAAAGATAGACATATAAATATCAGTAAACTTACGAATAATACCTTTTATACCTTTGTCTTCTGTAGAAGTAAAATGATTTTTAACAACTTGCATTGTAAGTGTAGAAGCACCACCAGCATCTGTACGACCTAAAAGTTGTTTCGCAGATGCAACAGCAAAACGTGGTAAATCAAATCCATTATGTGTAAAAAATCTAGAATCTTCTGTTGCAACAATCGCATTAATAAGTTGTTCACTCATTTGATTATATTGAATAATTTCTCTTTTTTCAGCCCCTAGTTTTGCATAAACATTTCCATCTTTATCATATACGATAGTAGATTCTTGATGATATAACTGTTCAGGATCAAATTTAGGAGCATGGGCTGCAATATAAAACATAAAAGCAATCCCAAGTATACATCCTATAATGAAAAGGATTAAAAGACCTAATAAAATCTTTTTCCAAATCTTTGTCTTTTTTTTGTTTTCTTTTTTCTTCTTTGTTTTTACTGGTTTATTTTTCATACTATCACCTCGACTACTAACCTTATAAGAATGAATCTTTGGATTTTTTCGTTTCCATATATTTAAAAAATTAGGAAGAAACCAAAGGAGATTTAGTGCAACTACAAAAAGTAGAGCATAAAGAAGTCCTATAGTCATACTTCCTATAATAAGAGTAAAAATACTTAAAATAATCATAAGCAAAGTTGTCCCATTATTAAATAAAAATTTTTTTATTTCCTTTTTCATATCTTTTATCCTCCGAAATAAATTTGATCGACAATTTTTAGATAAGGAACAATTGGATTGTACCTAGAAGGAATAGAAACCCCATATTGTTGAAAATAAGAAAGGGGAATTGATTTTCTAGTTTCTTCTTTTAGAAACTTTGTTAGGAATTTTGTTTCTAGTAAAAAAGTCTGATCCTCTTTTGTAAATCTTACAATTAAGAATGAAATACCACCATGTTTTTCAACCCTTTGCAGATGTACAATTTGATGTTTATGTATATTGGCTAAAGGAAAGGATTGTCCTTTTGTTTCCTTTGCTTCAAAATCAATGTATTTTCCTTTATAAATACCATTATAATCTGTTGTAGAAGGAATTTTAAAATAAGCTTCCTTTATAACAGCCTCCATACGAGATGGATAATCTACCTTACAAATACTTAAAGGAGTTGGTTTTTTATAAATAACAGCAATATCATTTTCCAAATAATAAAGATTAGAAGAGCTTAAATCACTTTCCAAAGTCATTCCTCTATTCCCATATTGAATAAAATGTCCACCTGTTTTTTTTATTCCCATTGGATGCTTCATAACATCACCATTATAATTATACTATATTTTTCAAAAAAATTCTATAAAAAATAACAATCTGAAAAAATTGTCACAAAAGAAAAGCAACTGTCATATTATTTCTAGTTTTGCAGAATAGAAAGAAATAGAAAAAAAGTTGTGATAGAGTTAGGGTAGGTGATACAATGAAAAAAGATATATTTATATTATTAGATGACATGATAGAAAGCATAAATGAATTAAAAAAAATGGTAATGAAAGTAGAAAAAAAATAAAAAAATGTCGAAAATTGACATAGAAAAATAGAAGGAATACCCTTGTCAAAAGTTGACAAATTCTTTTTTTTTTGAGAAAATATAATTGAAATAAGAGAGAGGTGCTTTCTATGTATCAAGATCGAATTATTTTAACAGCAAATGATGTACTTGAAAAAAGGTTTAAAGTAGATGCAAGAGGATATAGACCCCAAGAAGTGGATAAATACTTAGATATTGTTATTAAAGATATAAAAGAATATAATTATATTATAAGAGAACTTCAAGAAGAAAAAAGGGATTTAATTGATGACAACATGAAATTAAAACAAGAAAATCGTAGATTAAAAGCCAAACTAGATACCATTAAAGATTATCCAGTAAATGAAACAAACAATGCAGATCTTTTAAGAAGATTATCCAATTTAGAAAAAATTATTTATGGAGCAGAAGAATAATATTTTGACAAACGCTGCATTCTATGTAATGTAGAGGAAAGTCCATGCTCGCACAGACTGAGATGTCTGTAGTGATTGTGTATAGGGAAAAAATAACCTATAGGCGTGCACTTGCACGAACGGCACCGAAAAAATCTAAACCATTTGGCAAGATTTTATTAGGTATAAAGTGCCATAGTGACGATGCTTTTTAGAAATAAAAAGAGTGGAACGAGGTAAACCCCACAAGCGAGAAACCCAAAATTGGTAGGGGAACTCACCAGAAAGAATCAAATGGATGGTGGGACTAATTTATTTAGTAGATAAATGTTTGTCACCTAGAAATAGGAACAGAACATGGCTTATAAAATATTATTTTTTTTATCTATAAAAACCAGAAAGTGGTGAATTTGTGAAGGAAATAGGAGAAAGATTTAGGGAAATGCGTGAAAACATTGGAATTGAATTAGAAGAAGCAGCCCTAGATTTAAAAGTCACAAAAGAAGAATTAAGAAATATTGAAATAGGAAATATTAAAGCTTTTGAAAACGTAGTAACATTAAAAGAGTTTATTTGTACATATTCTAAATATTTAGGTTTAGATGTAGATGATATGTTAGATGAATATAATGAATATTTATTTGATCAAACATCTAAAATATCATTAGCAGATATAAAGGCTGCAAAAAGAAAACTTGTAAAAAAAGAGAAAAAAGAAAAAACATTTCGTTCTCCTTATACAAATTTTAAAAAAGAAACAAAAAAACATCGTTGCTTCATTTTAGTTTTTCTTTTAATCCTTTTTATAGGAATAGGCTGTCTTTTCCTATATATGGATAGAAAAGAAAACAGTAAAAAGGAAGTCACAAATGTGGCAAGATAGGAGTAAAAAATATGAAAATGAATTTACCCAATAAACTAACCATGCTTAGAATCTTTTTATCAATCGTTATTATTATTTTACTGCTTTTTCCATTTGACATGACAGGAATATCTCTTCCCAAATTGTTTGTAAATGAAAAAGCTGTAATCGATATAAAATATATAATAGCAGGTGTTTTATTTATTACAGCATCTTTAACAGATTTTCTAGATGGTTATATAGCAAGAAAATATAACTTAATAACAGATTTTGGGAAATTAATAGATGCTATAGCAGATAAAGTACTTGTAAATTCTGTTTTAATTATACTAGCAGCATCAGGATTTATCCATCCCATTATAGCTGTAATAGTTGTTTTAAGAGATACTGTTGTAAATTCTATCAAAATGGTAGCAGCTTCCAAAGGAACTGTAGTAGCAGCTATTGGAAGTGGAAAACTAAAAACAGCTTGTTTAATGATAGGAATTGTTTTAACACTTTTCTATAATATGCCATTTGAACTTTGGAATTTAAAAGTATCAGACTTTTTACTCATCATTGCAGCTATATTATCCATTGTATCAGGAATACAATATTATAAACAAAACAAACATTTAATTGAAGCATAAAAAAAGCACTTAATTAGAGTGCCTAAGAAATAGATTTTTTATTCGTATTTAGATAAAAAGTATCTATTTCTTTTTTTAATGCATCTAAAGTTTTAAAAGTACAGTTTTTTTCTGGTGTTTCAAAAGAAGGAACGAGCATTACCTCATAAAGTGGAACGCTTTTTTGACTTTTAGTCTTTTTCATAATTTCTTCTATAAATAAATAAGTCGCTTGTAACTGTTGTGAAGTAAGAGTAGTGAAGTCTTCTGGTAAGAAGAAAAGACCACTATTAAACTTTCCTTCCGTAGAATCTAAAAATGAAATTTCTCCAATACTTGCTAAAAAAATAGAATAAATCATTTCAGCACGATCAACGAAACACACTTGTACAGGTGCATTTTTTACAATGATATCAATATTTTTATGAAAGATGGGAAGATAGTCACGATAAAGAATTTTAAAGGTAAGACGAATACTATCATCATGACCTTTAATAACGTTATTAAAGGTGTTTACCTAGTGAGGTAAACATATAACTTTATCAAACTGTTTTGAAAAAATCATTCCATACTTACCATAAGAGAAAGAAGACTTTACTATATCAAAATAAGGTACTTGTGAAATAATTTTAGAAAGATTATTATTCATAAAGAATCACCTAAATATATTATAGCGAAAAAAAAGAAAGAAGTAAACTATACATCTGTTCTACGAATAGATGCTGTTGTTAATTCTTCCTTTGTTCCTTTTTTACGAAAAACAATCTCATAGCCACATAAATTAGCAATGTTTTCAATTACGTCAAATCTAGGATTTGAGTAGCTGGTTTCATATCCTGATAGTGTTGTTTGTGCAATATTTAATAATTGTGCAAGTTCTGTTTGATTGTAACCTTTATTAGAACGTAAAATTTTTAACATTTTTCCTATCATCGTTACCACCCCACATAAATTATGACATTTCTCAGCATAAATTTGTTCGGATAGCGAGAATATCATTATAATTATTTACCTTGTTTTTCCAAAATTTTATCAATAAGACCATAAGCAAGAGATTCCTCTGCAGATAAAAAATGATCTCTCTCTGTATCTTTTTCAATTTCTTTTATATTTTTACCAGTATTGTGTGCTAATTTCTTATTAAGATTTTCTCTTAATTTTAAAATTCTTTCAGCAGCAATCTTAATTTCTGTAGCCTGCCCAGTCGCCCCACCAAGTGGTTGATGAATCATAACCTCTCCATTAGGAAGAATGTAACGTTTTCCTTTTGTTCCAGAAGAAAGTAAGAAAGCAGCCATAGAAGCAGCCATACCAATACAAATAGTAGAAACATCACTATGAATAAAATTCATTGTATCATAAATAGCCATTCCTGCTGTTACACTTCCTCCAGGTGAATTAATATAAATACTAATATCTTCATGATTAATAGAATCTAAATATAAAAGTTCAGCAACAATAATATTTGCCCTTTTATCATCAATTTCATCAGAAAGCAAAATAATGCGATCTTTTAAAAGTCTAGAATATAAATCATACGCCCTTTCACTATCTCCCTTTTTTTCAATAATAGTTGGTATCAGCATAATTTTTCCTCCTATCATTATAATAAGTATAAATAGAAAGAAATATTCAAAAAAAAGTGACAAAAGAAGAAAAATTTGCTAAAATGGTTATAAGAATAAGAGGGATAACATGAGTAAGATGGTGAAAGTAAACTATAAAAATCT
>CATOOY010000037.1 GCA_951801995.1 uncultured Erysipelotrichaceae bacterium | reverse complement strand
AATGACAACATCTAAAGCAGAAATATATTCACTCACTTTTTTTACTTCATTTTTATCTATTTTCATTTTCTTAGAATTATCCATAAGCACTATTTCTAACGTTGTAGGAACAGAATCTTCTTCTAAAATACCTGTTATTTTAGAAAAATCTCTATTTTCTTTAATTAAATGATTATCTATAGAACTTCTATGTGATTTAGACTGTCCTAAAACATAAATACTTTCAAGTAAATTACTCTTTCCTTGACCATTTTCACCATATATAATATTCATATGAGGATGCAAAGAAAGAG
Source organism: uncultured Erysipelotrichaceae bacterium (assembly GCA_951801995.1). Lineage (GTDB taxonomy): Bacteria > Bacillota_I > Bacilli_A > RF39 > UBA660 > RUG12867. The sequence continues at coordinate 11,036 of CATOOY010000037.1, read as the reverse complement.
AAAGATGATCATAATTTCTAAAATTTTTCATTTCAATTTGTTTTAAAATCATATGCTATCCTCTTTTTGATAAAATAATGCCCATTTTTGAATTTTTTGTATATAAGTAATACTCCTATACCTATTTATCATTATAGCACAAAAAGAATGTAAAAAAAAGAAAATAAAGACTTTTTCTTTACTTTCTTATTATATTTTACGATGACGTAAAATGGATTCTAATCTAGTAGCACGAAGTACTTGATTTTCGAGTGATCCATAAGAAATGTCAAGTTCTAACATCTCTCCATTTTTAAAATGAACCAAACTATTTCCTTTATCTCTTAAATAATCATGAATATGATTAAGAGAAATCCAAGTACAATTATCAAATCTAGGAGAACTAGTTGGGAAAAAGATAATACTCTTTGTCTCTTCAATAATAATAGGTGCTTTATAACTTACCCCCATTAAAGCTTTTGTTCCCTCCCTTCTTCCTAAAAAAGAACTGCCAAAGTATTTACAACTATCATTAATAATATCTGTTGTATTTTTACGAACAAACAAAATAGTATCCTCCTCTATTATTTTAGATTCATCTTGTTTAATAGGTATAATTGCAACTGTATGATTATTAATTTCATAAGAATCTAACATACTTCACCTCCCTCTACAGATATTTTTCGCGATAAAAATCTGATTTCCTTTCTTATACACCTTTTTTATGTCGATTTTTGATGAATTTTGTCACAAAACATAAAAAAAAGAGGAAAAAATTCCTTTTTAATATGTTTTTATAGGTAAAATAAGTTGTGTAAGTTGATCATTGGAAGAACCTTTTATAATAATTGGTGTGATTTCACTATTAAATAATAAGTGAACTTCTTCTGATTCTAGTGTCTTTAAAGCATCCATCATATATTTAGAGCTAAAAGAAATTTTAATATCATGTTCATCTTGTTTTTTTATACTTATTTTTTCTTCAACATTTCCAATTTCTGGAATATTAGAAGAAATAATAACCTCATCTTTATAGCTTTCAAAACGAATTGTATTCTTTTCTGTTTCATTTGTTAGTAAAGAAGCCCTATCAATTGCATTATAAATATCATTTAAATTTGTTTGAATCATTATTTTAAATTGATTAGGAATTAATTTAGAAGTATCAGGATAAGTTCCATTAATAAGACTAGATAGCATAATAATATTATTAAATTTAAAAATAATTTTATTATTGAAAATATGTAAATATACCTTATCCTCATCATTGATAAACATTTTTACAAGTTCCCCTAAATTTTTTGTAGGAATAGTAACATTTATATCCTCTTCAACTTTTGTATTTAAAAGAATTTCTTTTTTTGCAAGTCTATAAGAATCTGTTGCAGTACATTCCATCTTATCTTCTGTTATTTTAAAATTAATACCTGTTAAAATAGGCCTTGTTTCTTGAGTAGAAGAAGCAAATGATGTTTGATTATAAATCATTTTTAGAACTTTTTGATCGAGAATAATTGGACTTTTATGATCAGATAAATCAATAGATGGAAAATCACTTACCAAATTACAATTTAAGTAAAAAGAAGATTTTTCTGTATAAATATAAAGTCTTGAATCTACCACTTCTTCTATATTAATAATAGTATTAGGTAGTTTTCTTATAATATCAAAAATATATCTCCCCGAAATAACAATTTCTCCTGTTACATCAATACTTTCTATATCTTTTTTATCAATAAATGTTTTAATAGCAATATCATTATCTGTACTAGTTAAATATAACCCTTCATTTGTAAGTTCAAACTTTATACAATTTAAAATAGGTATTAAGTTTTTATTAGAAACACCTTTAATAACATAATTTAAGTGTTCCATTAAAATATTTTGTTTTATTTTTAATTTCATAAAATAATTTCTCCTTTTATATTATTATTTAAAATATATTATTATTATAGATGTGGAAACTGTGGAAAATAAGAATTTTTCTTTAAAAATAAAGGAAAATAAGAATGTGTATAATTTGTGAACAAATGAAAATATTCCACATCACTTAATTTGTTCAACTATTTTTTCTATTTGAATTTCCAAATTTTTATCTTTTGCAATTTCTCTTTTTATTTTGTCTACAGAGTGCATAACAGTAGTATGATCTTTTCCACCAAATGCAAGCCCAATTTTAGGAAGTGTTTCCTCTAATTTAACTCTTGCAATATACATAGCAATTTGTCTTGGTACCGCAATTTTAGCAACTCTTCTCTTACTTTTTAAGTCTTCCACTGTAATATTATAATTACTGGCTATAAGTTGTTGTACTTGATCTATTTTATTTTTAGCGGTAACACTTTTTACAAAATAATCACGAAGTGCTTCTAAAGCAAGATTCATAGTAATTTCAGAACTGTTCATAATAGCAGAATAAGCCATAATTCTAGTAATAGAGCCTTCTAATTTACGAATATCACTAATACAATTGCTAGCAATATATTCTTTTACATCTCCTGGAAAAGCATTTGCCATGGGATTTCCTTCTATTTTTTTATTAATTATATCAATACGTAATTTAAAATCTGGTGGAAGAATATCAGTAGTAATCCCCCAATTAAATCGAGTTTGTAATCTCTGTTCCAGTTTATTTAAATCTTCTGGAGATCGGTCAGAAGAAATAATAATTTGTTTATTATTGCTATATAATTCATTGAAGGTGTTAAAAAATTCTTGTTGAGCAGAATTAGCAATTTGCAAATATTGAATATCATCAATCATAAGTACATCGACTTCTCTATATTTTTGCTTAAAAAGTTTAACATCCTCAATATTATTAATTTCATTTTTCTTTCTAGAAAGTTCGATAAAGTCATTTACAAATTGTTCACTAGTAACATAAAGAACCTTTTTTTTAGTATTTCTAACAATATAATTCCCAATAGCATGCATTAAATGCGTTTTTCCAAGACCACTGTTTCCATAAATAAAAAGTGGATTATACATAAGACCAGGCTTTTCTGCAACTGCTAATGCTGTTGTACGAGCAAATTTGTTACTTTGACCTACAATAAAATTTTCAAATTGATATTGATTTTTTAAATTGCTTTCGAAATTGAAAGAAGGAACACCAATAGAATCTGTGTCGATTTCAATATTTTTTTCCACTTCTTCTTCTGTTAAATATTCAAATGAAAAATTAGAACCAGTAATATCAGTAAAAACACTTTCGATTAAATCACTATAGTTTTCTTTCAAGAATTTTTTATGAACATGCATAGGGACCAAAACTTTTGCTGTAGAACCATTGAGATCGATGAGTTCTGTATCCATAAACCAAGTTTCAAAAACCATGGAATTGGTATTTTGTTTAATTTCATCCAAAAATTTATTCCATATACTTTTGGTATCCATTATGCACCTCCTTCCCCCCTTATCATTCTTGGAAGTTATATAACTATTTTAGAAGAAAAATGTGGAAAAAACAAGTACAAAATGAAAAAAAAAGAAATCCACATCTAATTCACATAGTTATCCACTGAATAATACTATAAATTATAAATAAAAAACAAATTTTTCCACAAATATGTGGAAAACAAAATAACACTCAAAAAAACAGTGGACTATTTTTTCCACAAATATGGTGGGAACTAATTATTAAAAGAAAAAAACAAGAGAATATTTAGAAAAAAATAATATTTTTCCACTATTTTTATTCACAAAGAAGATTTAGAAGGAAAATGACCATAATTTAATTGACAAAACTTATTTTTGTATATATAATTATACAAGCAACCAAAACCAGTTTAGGAGGTGTAATAGATGAAAAGAACTTACCAACCAAATAATAGAAAAAAAGCAAAAAAAAGAGGATTTTTTGCTCGTATGAAAACGAACATTATAAAACGTCGTAGAAAAAAAGGGCGTAAAGCTTTAATTCATTAATAATAACCCCTGAAAATTCAGTGGTTTTTTTGTATAGGAGGAGTTTATGAAGAAAATAAATATCTTAAAGGAAAACAAAGATTTTGAAAGAATTATTCATACAGCCCGTTATCAAAAAAACAATTCATATGTGATTTATAAAGAAAACAGTCAAGATCCTATTTACCATTTTGGTATATCTGTTTCAAAAAAAATAGGAAACGCTGTCACAAGAAATAAAATAAAAAGACAGATAAAAAATATTTTAGATGAAAAGAGCTATCAAAATAATATGAATTGTATTATAATAGTGAGGAAAGGTATTTTAAATCGTTCTTTTAATGAAAAACGTGAAGATTTATTTTCTTTACTTTCAAAAGGACAAATAATAAAAGGAGAAAAAAATGAAAAAAAAGATATGTAAATTAGGAATAATCCTATTTCTAGTAATTTCTTTAACAGGTTGTACAAAAATATTAAAAGATGAAAATAAAAAGCCTGTACAAACTAAAGAAACAGGACAAAGTTTAACAGAAAATATTCTATGTAGACCAGAAAAAAATGAAGAAACAATAAAATTATATAAAGAAAATAAAGTGGACATCAATAAATTACCAAAATGTGAAAATTTTAAAATAAGTTCTGGGGGCTATGAAGGAATATGGACTACAATTTTTGTAAAACCACTTGCATGGTTTATTATCAAAGTTGGAGAACTTGTTAAAAACTATGGACTTGCTGTTATCATCATAACACTTTTAATTCGTCTTATTATGTATCCAATAACAAAGAAAACAGCAATGCAATCCGAAAATATGCAAAATGCTAAACCAGAATTAGATAAACTAGAGAAAAAATATAAAAATAAGAATACAAATGACCAAACAGTTATGATGCAAAAATCTCAAGAAATGATGGAAATTTATAAAAAATATAACATTAGTCCTTTATCAGGATGCTTATTTTCCTTTCTACAAGTACCACTTTTCTTTGCATTTTATGAAGCATTAAATAGACTTCCTGTTATCTTTGAAGGGGACCTATTAGGTTTTGAACTTGGAAAAAGTCCACTAACAGCTTTTTCAAAGGGGAATTATCTTTATGTAATTATAATAGTACTCGTAATAGGAGCTACTTATTTATCAATGAAATTAAATAAAACAGCAGCTATGAGCAAAGAACAAGAAAATCAAATGAAAATGATGACAAATATGATGGTAGTATTTATTGGAATAGCATCTTTCACTATTTCTACAGGAATTGCTTTATATTGGATTACCAATAGTACTTTTACAATTATTCAAAACTTATTAGTAAAAAGGAGGAAAAAAGCATGAAAATGTATGTAGGTGAAGGAAAAACAGAAGAATTAGCAAAACAAAAAGCTTTAGAAGAAGCCATAGCTAGTGAAAAAGAAGTATTTTTAAAATTAGAAGAAATGAAAGGTTCCTTATTAAAGAAGACAAAGTATAAAGCATATGTAATAACAAAACAAGAAATAAAAGATGAACTAAATAATTACATAAATGAATTATCAAAATTTATGGGTATAAAAATGAAAAGTACAATAGAGGAAGAAGATTCTATTTATAAAGTATTTTTAGATTCAGATAATAATTCTATTTTAATTGGGAAAGATGGAAGAACCTTAAAAGCAATTCAACTCCTTTTACGTCAATATATAAATATACAAACGGGATTTAATATAAAAATAAATGTAGATGTATCAGATTATAAAGAAAAAAAATTAAAAATATTAGAAAATACAATAAAGAAAATAGCAAGAGAAGTAATACATTCTAAAATAGAAGTGAAATTAGATCCAATGAATTCTTACGAGAGAAGATTTATACATAATTTAATTAATGATTATATAATGCTTGAAACCAAAAGTGAGGGAGAAGAACCCAATAGATGTATTGTAATTTCTTATAAACAAGATTAAAATCTTGTTTTTTTCTAGTAAATATGCTAGGATAAAGCAAGATAAAGGAAGGAAAATATATGGAAAATAAAGAAGAATTTTATGAAATTATAAAAGAAATATTAGAGCATGAAGAATTTCAAAAACGTAAACAATTTCCACATCATGGCGAAGAAACAGTCTATGACCATAGTATGAAAGTAGCATACCTTTCTTATAAAATGGCTAAAAAATTAAAATTAGATGTAAAAAGTGCAACAATAGGAGCCCTTTTACATGATTTTTATACAACACCATGGCAAACAGCACCAAAAGTAAAAAGAATAAGAGATATGCATGGTTTTATGCATCCCAAAATAGCCTATCAAAATGCAAAATATTATTTTCCTCATCTCATGAATTCTAAAATAGAAGATATTATTACAAAGCATATGTTTCCTCTAACTTTAAAAATTCCTAAATATAGAGAATCCTGGATAATAACAACAGCCGATAAAATTGCATCTTTATCTGTTTTCAAAAAGCCTAAAGATCTACCTAAATATATAGGAATAAGAGGTAAAAAGAAGGTGAAAAAATGAATGATACAATAGCAGCTATCGCAACATCTATAGGAATAGGCTCCATTTCTATTATTCGTGTAAGTGGAAAAGATTCTATTGCTATAGTAAATAAAATTTTTAAAGGAAAAGATTTAGAAAAAGTGCCTACACACACTATTTCCTATGGGCATATAATGGATAGTGACAGTATAGTTGATGAAGTTTTAGTATCCGTTATGAAATCACCTAAAAGTTTTACAACAGAAGATGTAGTAGAAATAAATTGCCATGGAGGAATTATCGCAACAAAAAAAGTATTAGAAAGTGTTCTTTTAAAAGGAGCCCGTTTAGCAAATCCAGGAGAATTTACTGAAAGAGCATTTCTAAATGGACGAATTGATTTAGTAGAAGCAGAAGGTATCATGGATATCATAGAAGCCAAAACAGAGAAAATGCAAAAATTAGCTATAAATCAATTAGGTGGAAAAATATCAAAAATGATTCATAATTTAAGAGAAAAGATAAGTAAAATAATAACCAATATAGAAGTGAATATAGACTATCCAGAATATGATGATATCAAAGTTTTAACAAATGAAGATATTTTACCAAATTTAATGAATATAAAAGAAGAAATGGTAACTATTTTAAAAGATAGTGAAAATATAAATGAAATAAAAAAAGGAATAAAAATAGCAATCATAGGAAAACCAAACGTAGGAAAAAGTAGTCTTTTAAATAGTCTAATAGAAGAAGAAAAAGCAATTGTAACAGATATTCCAGGAACCACAAGAGATATTGTAGAAGGTAGTATTGCAATAGATGGTATTCCATTTCAAATAATAGATACAGCTGGAATAAGAAATACAGAAGATAAAGTAGAAAACATTGGAGTGAAAAAAAGTCTAGAATATATAGAAAAAGCAGATTTTATTTTATTTGTTTTAAATAATAATGAGAAAATAACAAAAGAAGAATTAGAATTATTTGAGAAAATTCAAAAGAAAAATTATCTTATTTTAATCAATAAAATGGATTTAGAAAAGAAAATAGAAGAAAAGCATTTTTCAAAAGATCATATCATTGAAATGAGTTTAAAAGAAAATAAAGGAATAGAAGAGTTAAAAAATAAAATAAAAGAAATTTATCATTTAGAACAAATAGAAGTAGAAAATCCAAGTTATTTAACAAGTGCAAGAAGTATAGCATTATTAAAAGAAGCTTTAGAAGAAATAAATAGTGCCATTTACCAAATAAATGAAGGAATGGAAATAGATATGGTAGAAATAGATATAAGAAATGCTTGGAATACACTTGGACTTATTATAGGAGAAACATACGAAGAAGAATTATTAGATCAACTATTTAGTCAATTTTGTTTAGGAAAATAAAATGAAAAAGGAGTAGATCTATGAATGAAATAATAAATAACACATCCCCCATATTATGTGCATTTTTAGCAACTATGTTTACATGGTTTATAACTGCAATGGGAGCAGGTGTTGTTTTTTTCTTTAAAAAAATAAATAAAACCGTTATGGATGGAATGTTAGGTTTTGCAGCAGGCGTTATGATAGCAGCATCTTTTTGGTCTTTATTATCTCCAGGAATAGAAATGGCAGAAGGATTAAAAATAAATCCATGGCTCACAGCCTTTTTAGGATTCTTCACAGGTGGACTTATTTTATATTTAGGGGATAGAATATACAAATATTATAATAAAAAACATCCTAAAAAAAGAAGTGAATCAAAAGAAACAAGTTTCAAAAGATGTTTAATGTTAATTTTTTCTATTACACTTCATAACATACCAGAAGGGCTTGCAGTAGGAGTTGCTTTTGGTTCTATTGCATATGGATTAGAAGGAGCCACCATTGGTTCTGCACTTGTTCTAGCACTTGGAATTGGACTTCAAAATTTCCCTGAAGGAAGTGCAGTAAGTCTGCCACTTAGAAGAGAAGGATATTCAAGAACAAAGGCATTTTTATATGGGCAAGCAAGTGGAATAGTAGAACCAATTGCAGGTGTAATTGGAGCACTTCTTGTTATAAAAATACAATATCTCCTTCCCTTTTTACTTTGTTTTGCAGCAGGAGCTATGATTTACGTAGTAGTAGAAGAATTAATACCAGAAAGTCAAACAAATAAAAGTAAAGATTTAATGGCATTATTTACCCTGATTGGCTTTTCAGTCATGATGATATTAGATGTTGCACTAGGATAAAATATATTTTATAAGATTTAGTAAAAAATAGAGTTTATTTTAAACTTTATTTTTTGTTGACAAGTTTTTTATGATTATGATAAGATACGCTGTATCAAATAAGGAGGGATTTTATGATGAATACATTTTGCAAAGATATTTATAAAATGTTATGTCAAAAATATCCAAATAGAAATATATATGTAATAGGAGACCATCATTACTATCATCATAATATTCTTCACTATACTAGAAGTAATTTTTCTGATATTTTAAATATGAATGAATATATTGTAAGAAAACACAATGAAACAGTTTCAAAGGAAGATATCGTCATTTTTCTTGGAGATTTTTGTTTTAAAAATAGTGGTATAAAAGAAATGATGGAAAGAATGAATGGTCACAAATATTTAATATTAGGAAATCATGATCCAAAAAGTATTATAAAAAATTATCCTAATTTAGGACTAGAAGGGGTATTTACTACCCCTATTAAGATAATGGATAATTATCTTTCCCATGAACCATTAATAGATTTAGAAAATATGGATTTATCATTTTCACTCATTTTAAATGAATTTAAAAAAGAATCACATTCTATAAATTACCATGGGCATATTCATACATCAGATTTTATTTCATTGGCGCATAAGAACGTTACTTGTGAAATGTTAGACTATAATCCCCTTTTGATAGGACAAACAGAAAATTCAAAAGAAGAAAGTAAAGATCCTTCATTTATTTCTTCTACCCACTTTAATAAAACTTTAAGCATTCTAAAAGACAAACATCATATAGAACCAAGTATCTTATTAAGTGATTATATTTATTCTATGTTGTTACAACATAATTTTTTCTATTATGATAAATACTTTGTACAAGGGTCTTTTGGATTATTTAAAAAATATGATTATTTATCTAATTTTTCTGATCTAGATATTTCTCTTCTATATAATCCTAGTATGAGTAAAAGAAAAAATATTTCTCTTTTAAAGGAAATGGCTGATTCCTCTTATGAACTTTTAAAAAATATTAGTGAAATAAACTTACGATTTGAAAAAAGATATTCTTCTCTTTGCATATTTGAAGCACTTTATACAAGTAAAAAACCATATTTTACTTCGTGCTATTTTGATGCAAATATGATACCTATAGATTGTTATAAAAAGGAAGATTTTTTATCTTTAGAAGGAATAAGCCTCATAGAAAAGCTTCTTATTAGAAATAAATCCACATTACCATCAGAATATGAATTTCCTCATTTTCAGACACAGTTTTTAAAACCAGAAGGGGATATTGCTAATTTACTTTTACAACTTCTTTTTCAAAAAGGTCATGAAGATAAAAAGAAAATAATTTTAAGAAAGTTAGAGTATGTATATTTACATGCCTTTAAAAATAAAAATATAGAAAATTTTTCTAACACATTTACTCGATTCCTTTTAAGAAATATTTCTTTGTTATACAGTCTAAATCGCTTAGATGAAATATCCTATTTACAGAGTAAAAGTTTAAACTCTTTACTTACTGATTTAAATAAGTTAAAATATCCATTTCATGACATACTTATATCCTATGATTCTCCATTTCCATCTGTCTATAAAGAAATTATTTCTACCCCAACGGAGGAAACATTCAAAACAAGCAAACAAATAGTAAAAAAACTTAAATAAATATTTTTATATAGACTATAAATTTTTATAGTTTTTTTAATCCTTTATTCATAATATTTCTTAAAAAAAGGAAAAAGATGCCTCCTTAAATTATATATGAGTGAGGAGGTCATATGAAAAAAATATTTATAATGATTTTGTTTTTATATCTTATAGAAACAGTAAATGCAACAGATCTTTGTATACAAAATAGAAATAAACAATCCTTATGGTACAAAATAGAAGAAGAAAGTAAATACTATAAATTAAATGAAAATGAAAAATTATATCCAATATTAGATAAAAATACATTTTATAAAACAGATTTTACAAATTGGATAAATGTTAAACCAGAAAATAAAGAAGGAAGAGAAATAGAAAAAAGAGAAATATATATATACCAAGATATGTACCCTATTCATTATTTATTTCTACATAACTTTATTTTTGATGGAAGTAAATTAAATATAAAAGAAATAGTAATATATGATAAAGAAAATATAGAAGTACCATATAAACTAACATGCGAAAATTGTTCAGAATCATTTGAAGAAGAAGTAAAAGATGGAAATGCCTATCTTAAAAAAGATAGTATTTTAAAAATACAATTTTTAAATTATGAACCAACAGAAAATTTTAGAATGTATATTTATACAGAAGAAAAAGAGAAAGAAAAAACAAAAATGAAAATAACAGCAACAGAAAAAGATTATATAAAAGATGTATTTTATCATAAAGAATATAAATTAAGTGTTTTAAATCTTAGTAATAAAAAACGTTATTATTTTGACATACATATAAAAGATTTAGAAAAAGGAAAACCTAGATAT
>CATOOY010000036.1 GCA_951801995.1 uncultured Erysipelotrichaceae bacterium | reverse complement strand
AAAATTAAAGTAGTAGAAGATATGATATAATAAAAAGGGAGAAAAAAATGAAACAAATGATAAAAAATTTAATAGAATGGTTTCTATATATTGTAGGATATGGATTCATTTTAATTAGTGTTTCTGTTTTATTTCCAAATACTATGTATATAGATAATGCTTATTTTGGTTTATGGGGATTTCTAGCATCCACCATCATTTTTCTAATAAATAAGTGGTTTAAGCCCTTTTTAGTATGGCTAACCATACCACTTACAGCAATAACATTTGGACTTTTTTATCCATTTATCAATGTATTTATTCTTTATATAGTACATTTTATATTAGGGAACCATTTTAGTATCCATGGTTTATTCATGGGTTTTGTAATAGCCCTACTTATATCATTTATAAATTTTTTAATGGAACACTTTATCTTCAAACCATTTATAATAAAGGAGATGAATCATGAATAACATATTTTTAGATTTAGGAATTATCAAAATATATTGGTATTCCATTATTTTATTATTTGCTTTTTTTATAGGAGGGATATTAGCTATAAAAGAAGCAAAAAAAAATGGCATCAAAGAAGCCTTTATGACAAATTATTTTTTCTATTTAGTGCCAATTGTAATTATAGGAGCGAGACTTTACTTTATTATTTTTAATTTAGATTATTATAGTATGTATCCTTTAGATATTTTAAAAGTATGGGAAGGAGGATTAGCTATACATGGAGGACTGTTAGCAGGAATAGCCTTTACATATTATTATACAAAAAAATATAATATCTCTTTCATAAAACTTTTAGATATAGCAGCCCCTTCCCTTATATTAGGGCAAGCCATTGGAAGATGGGGAAATTTTATGAATGGAGAAGCCTTTGGCCCTGCTACAACCTATGAAGTACTAAAAAATACACATATTCCCAAATTTATCATAGAAGGAATGAATATAGGAGGAACCTATTACACCCCTACTTTCTTTTATGAATCTATTTGGTGTATAATTGGCTTTATACTTTTATATTTTATAATCAAAAAAATAGGAAAAAAAGGTACCATCACAAGCTTTTATCTGATTTGGTATGGAATGGGTAGATGGAAAATAGAATCATTAAGACAAGATAGTTTAATGCTAGGAAATTTAAAAGTCGCACAACTTATATCTATTATAATGATTTTAATAGGAATAATTTATCTTATTTATTTATACTTACCAACCATAGTACAAAAACAAAGGAGAAAAAAACATGCAAATATATGATAGCATTATCATTGGTAGTGGAATAGCAGGAATGACAGGATCTTTATATTTAAAAAGAGAAAATAAAAATATTTTATTAATAGAGAAAGAAATGCCAGGTGGACAAATGGTAAAAACCCCTGCTATTGAAAATTATCCAGGTTTTGTTAAAATAGAAGGAAGTACACTAGCTCTTTCTATCTATGAACAAATAAAAAATTTAAAAGTAGAAACTCTATTTGAAGAAGTAATAGATATAAAAGAAGAAAAGCAAAATTACGAAGTAAAAACAAATAAAAATGTATATAAAACAAAAACAATTTTACTAGCAACAGGAAGAGAACCAAGAAAATTAGGACTCCCAAAAGAAAATGAATTATTAGGAAAAGGAATTAGTTACTGTGCTACTTGTGATGGAGCCTTTTTCAAAGGAAAAGAAGTAGCCATAGTAGGAGGAGCAAGCACAGCTGTAACAGAAGCATTATTTCTATCAGAAATTTGTAAAAAAGTATATGTTTTATATAGAAAAGATAATTTACGAAGTGAAGATATTCTAAAAGAAAAACTTTATAAAAAAGAAAATGTAGAAATTTTATATGAAACGAGTATAAAAGAAATAAAAGAAGAAAAAGGAAAATTAAAAAGTATTATAACAGATAAAAATAGAGAAATAAAAATAGAAGGTTTATTTATATTCATAGGGTATGAACCAAAAAGTACATTTTTAAAAAATATTGTTTCCTTAAATAATGATGGATACATTTTAGTAAATAAAAAAATGGAAACAAGCAAAAAGGGAATCTATGCCTGTGGAGACAGCATTCAAAAAGAGGTATATCAACTTACAACAGCTACAAGTGAAGGAACAATAGCTGCTATTTCTATTAAAAACTATTTATTAGAAACCGAGTAAAAAGAGGTGAGCATATGTCATTTACTGCCGAAGTAAAAAATGAAGCCATCCATGTGGATAGAATTACATCAGAATTAATTTCTGAATTATCTGCTCTTTTTTATAATAATGCAAATATAGATAGTGAAATAAAAATAAGCACAGAAAATGCAGCTATAGCTAGATTTGTTTATAGAGAAATAAAACAAATTTTTGATGTAAATGCAAAAATAACAGTAAGAAAAGGATATAATTTTAATAAAAGATATATTTATATATTAGAAATGACTAAAAAAAAGGAGAAAATATTAGAAAATCTAGGGCTAATAGAAAAGGGTAAAAAACTTCTCATCCCAAAAGAATATATAGTAGATGATGAAGATCTAGTTCGAGCATATTTAAGAGGGCTGTTTTTAGCCTGTGGAAGCATAAATGATCCTAAAACATCTAGGTATCATCTAGAATTTTTAGTAAATTGTGAAATATACGCAAAGTTTATAAAAAAGCTATTAAACCAGTTTCGTTTAAATAGTAAAATTATTAAAAGAGAAAATAAATATATGGTTTATATAAAAGAAGCAGAAAAAATAAGTGATTTTTTAAGAATAATAAAAACAATGAATGCAGTTTTATATTATGAAGACATTCGAATTTATAGAGATCATAAAAATATGACCAATAGATTGAATAATTGTGAGCAAGCAAACGTAGATAAAATAATAGAAACATCTCAAATCCAAATAAAAAATATAGAATATTTAAAAGAAAATGATGTATATGATTTATTAGATGATAAAGTAAAAGAAGTAGCATCTTACCGTTTAAAATATCCAGAAGTTTCCCTTTTGGAGTTAAGTGAAATAATTTCTATGGAAACACAAAAAACTATCACAAAATCAGGAGTACATCATCGTATGAAAAAAATAGAAGATTTAGTAGAAAAAATAAGGAGGAAAAGATGAAGTATTCCCCTAAAGAAATGAAAGAAACACTAGAAAAAAATAATTTCCATTTTAAAAAGAAATTTGGACAAAACTTTATCATAGATCAAAATATAATAAATGCAATTATAGAAAAATCAGAAATAGATAAAGATACACTTGTTTTGGAAATAGGGCCAGGAGCAGGTTCACTTACAACAAAATTAGCAGAAAAAGCAGGATATGTTTTATGTTATGAAATAGATAAAAGTTTAGAAAAAGTATTAAAAGAAAACCTAAAAGAACATCAAAATTATAAAGTTGTTTATGAAGACTTTTTAAAAGCAGATATAAAAAAAGAACTAAGCAAACTAGCATTTGATAAAATATATGTAGTTGCCAATTTACCTTATTATATAACAACGCCTATCCTTTTCAAAATTATAGAAGAAAAATTAAATATACAAAAAATAGTTATTATGGTACAAAAAGAAGTAGGAGAACGTTTTAAAGCCAAAGAAGGAACCAAAGAATATAATTCTTTATCTATCTATCTAAATTATTACTTTTACACAAAGAAATTATTAGATGTAAATAGAAATGTATTTTTGCCAAAACCCAATGTAGATAGCATAATAGTAGAGTTTACACGTAAAGAAACATTAAAAAGTGTAAAGAATGAAAAAGTTTTTTTCAAATTAATAAGAGATAGTTTTAAACAAAAAAGAAAAACTTTAAGAAATAATTTAAAAGAATATGATTTAGAGAAAATAGAAACAATTTTAAAAAAATATAATTATGATTTATCAGTAAGAGCCGAAGAACTAAAAGTAGATATCTTTATAGATATAGCAAATAATTTATAAAAAAGTAGAGTTTAAAAAAAGAAGAAAAAATTACTTTTTTTGATAGAATTATACAAACATCCCCTCCTCTTTTATGAATATATATACCTTTAAAATGAGAAATAATGAGTAAAAAAAATTTATACAAATAAGTTTAATATAGTAATATTCATATTTGACATAAATAATAGGTTTTGCTATAATTCATTAAAGAATAGGGAGTGTCTTAATGAAATTATTAGTTGCCGATTCAAAAAAAATAACTTACTATGCTCTTCCAAAAGTAGTGGAAGATTATTTTATGATTGACTACATATATGATGATACACAGGAAACTCTAACACTTGTTGCAAAAGAAGAAAAATGGTATTTAAGTTCTGATACCAATGTACAAGTAGTAGAAGGAGGACAAGTAACCCAAGAAGTAATTTTAACTGAAAATTTATATTATAGAATTCACTTTGTTGACATTAATACAGATGCGATAATTTTTCTAATGCCTGATATTATTGATTATAATGAAATTTCAATTCAAGAAATAGAAGCAATAACAATTGGTTCCAATACAAATTGTAACATTTCCTGTAATAATGAATTAACACTTCTTAGCCATGCTCAAATAACGAACAATCAAAATAATTACATTTTAACTGTTT
Source organism: uncultured Erysipelotrichaceae bacterium (assembly GCA_951801995.1). Taxonomy (GTDB): domain Bacteria; phylum Bacillota_I; class Bacilli_A; order RF39; family UBA660; genus RUG12867. The sequence goes on along the minus strand of CATOOY010000036.1, from coordinate 6,939 downwards.
CAAACGATGAAAAAGGGATAGTATATGTAAATAGTAGGAAAGTAAATTCCCACATATTAAATTTAGGGGATGTTATATTTATTAACGGAATAGTAATAATTTGGATGGAAAATTTTATAAAAATAAATAATCCAAGAAATACAATAAATTTAAATGGATTACAAATGTATAAAAGACCACCTAATAATTATTTACAATATACCCCTACCACTGAAGTTGAAAAAAATATAAAATTATATAACAATAATGAACTATTTTTTCATACACCTCATCTTCATTTAGAGATAGAAAAGGGAAAGATAAAAATTGATTCCCCACCAGAAGCAGACCATTCAAAATCTATGCCTATGATATTAACACTTGGATCTTCTGCAATCATTGGAATTACTTCATGTATGACAGGTATATATGCATTTCAAGGATTACTCAATAAAACAATAACAGTATTTGAAGCAGCCTTAGAATTTGCAATGTGTGGAATGATGTTAATTGCTTGTGTATTATTCCCATTATTAACAGATAAGTGGCAAAAAAGGCAAAAAAGAAAAGAAGAAAAAAGAAGACAACAAAGATATAAAGAGTATTTAGAAAAAAAAGTAGAAAATATAAATAATATAATAAAAAAACAAGAGGAAGTCTTAAGGGAAAATAATCCTACATTAGAAGAAATCAAAAAAAGAATAAAAAATCATAGTAGTACTATATGGAATAGAGAATTAATCGATTCAGATTTTTTAACTGTAAGACTTGGAGAAGGAGATTTACCTGCAGAAATTGAAATAGAAGCACCTACAGAAGAATTTTCATTATATGATGACAATCTAAGAGATCAAGTTTTAGCTATAGCAAAAGAAGAAAGAAAAAATAAGAATGTTCCTATTGCCTTTTCAATGGCAAAAAACAGAGTGATACCTTTTATTCTAAACAGTAATTTTAAACAAAATTATATTGATAGTATAATGTTACAATTAATGTATTATCATAGTGGTTTAGACTTAAAATTAGTAATACTAACAAATGATGAAAATAAAGATAAATGGAATTATGTTAAATATTTACCACATTGTTCTAGCAATGATAGAAGTATAAGATTTTTTGCCACGAATGAAAATGAAATGACACAAATATCAATGAGTTTAGAACAAGAATATGACAAAAGATTAAAAGAAATAGAAGAAACAGAAAAAGAAGAAACAAAGCTAAGTACAAATAATAATGATTTATATAAAAATTATCCACAGTATTATTTAATAATAACAGATAATTATAAGGTAGTAAAAAATTTACCTATTATAAATCGTATCTTAAACAGTAATTCTAACATTGGCTTTTCAGTCATGATTATAGAAAACAGTATAAACAATTTGCCAAGTAGATTAGAGAAATTCATTGATATAGAAAATAATATAAGTGGAATTTACAATCGTAATTTAAATGAAAAAGGACAAATACAGTTTACAGCCGAATATTTATCAAATACAAACATTACAGAATATGCTAATCTAATTGCCAACATTCCAATAAAAATTGATACCACAGAATCCATGTTACCTCAGAGCTTAAATTTTTTAGATATGTTTAATGCAGGTAGAGTAGAGCAACTAAATGTATTATCAAAATGGGCAGACAATGATCCGACAACGACACTAGCTGCCCAAGTAGGATTAAAAGAAAATAATAAACCTATTTCTCTTGATTTGCATGAAAAATTTCATGGACCTCATGGATTAATAGCTGGATCAACAGGAAGTGGAAAATCTGAATTTATAATTACATATATTTTATCTATGGCAATTAATTACCACCCAAACGAAGTACAGTTTGTTCTAATAGATTATAAAGGTGGAGGATTAGCAGGAGCCTTTGAAAACAAAGAAACGGAAGTCAAACTACCCCATCTAATAGGAACAATAACAAATTTGGATACTAGCGAAATGAGTAGAACACTTGTATCTATTCAAAGCGAAATGAAAAGACGTCAACAAAAATTTAATGAGGCAAGAGATATGCTCGGAGAAGGAACAATTGACATATATAAATATCAAAAACTATACCGTGAAGGAAAAGTAAAAGAACCCCTTGCCCATCTATTTGTTATTTCAGATGAATTTGCTGAATTAAAGCAGCAACAACCTGAGTTCATGGACGAACTAATTTCTACTGCCCGTATCGGACGTAGTTTAGGAGTACATTTAATTCTTGCCACCCAAAAACCAAGTGGAGTTGTAGATGATCAAATTTGGTCAAATGCTCGCTTTAAAGTATGTCTAAAAGTTCAAACAAGTGAAGATAGTGTCGAAATGTTAAAAAGACCAGAAGCATCAGAAATTAAAGAAACAGGTAGATTCTATTTACAAGTTGGTAATAATGAATTATTTGAGCTTGGACAATCTGCCTGGGCAGGTGCTAAATATATCCCAACAAATAAAATAACAAAAAAAGTTAATGATTCAATTGATTTTATTTCAAATGAAGGAACAATTATTAAGAGTATAAATAATGAAGTACAGATAAATGAGAAAAAAGATTATGGGGAACAACTAACAAATATAGTGAAATATTTATATTCATTGGCTCAAAATGAAAAAATAAATCCTGCACCACTATGGTTACCCAACATACCTGCAGAAATTTATTTAGGAAATTTGATAAAAAAATATCCTTATAAAATAGAACCATTTAATTTTAATCCTATAATTGGTGAATATGATAATCCATCAAAACAAGTACAAGGACTATATACTTTAAATATGAATTTAAAAAATTCTATAATCTTTGGAATTCCTGGTTCTGGGAAGGAAAATTTACTATCAACATTACTTTATTCATTCTGCATGACCCATTCTATAAAAGAAGTGAATTTCTATATTTTGGATTTCGGCTCTGAATCATTAAGTATATTTAGTAGATTACCACAAGTTGGTGACTTTATAACGGCATCAGAAAAAAATAAAGTAGCAACAGAATTAGAACTTTTAGAAAAAGAAATAAGAAAAAGAAAAGAATTATTTGCCGAATATTCAGGTAGTTATGAAATGTATTGTAAAAAAAGTGGAAAAACAGTCCCACTAATAGTTACAATATTAAATTCGTATGAATCATTCATGGAAAACTGTGGAGAGTATGATGAATATCTTGTTCATCTTTTAAGAGAAGGTAGTAAATATGGTATTGTATTTGTTGTTACTGCCGCTTCTACTAGTTCTGTGAGAACTACAGTTACAGAATATTTTGCAAACAAAATAATATTGCAAACATCTGATAATTTTGATTATCAATTTGTGCTTGGAGCAGAACATGGTACTAGTCCTAAAAAGAATTATGGGAGAGGAATGGCAATTATTGAAGAAGAACCTTGTGAATTTCAAACTGCTTATATTACATTAAAAGAAAATATCAACGAAACAATTAGAGAAGTGGGAAAAAGTCTATCAGAGCAATTCAATGAAAAAGCACAGCCTATTAAAATAATGCCAAAATCAATAACTTTTGATAGTATGCGAAGATATACAAATAGTATTGAAAAAATCCCTGTAGGATATTCCAGAGATACAGCAGAAATTGTATATTACAACTTTATGAATAAAATATCTTTTATAGTTGGGAATAAAATAATAAGCGATTTGGTATTTATGGGAGGAGTAATTGATTTAATAGATAGTTTGGAAAACATCCATTTAAACATTTTTGATTTCATTACTTGTATTAATACAGATGGCAATATGGATTATTATAACTTAAATTATTCTGCACCTTTTAGTGAAATATTGTCTAACACAGCTACTAAATATACTATTAATATATTTTTAGGCGTTGGAGAGTATAAAAATTATTTAACAGAAGAAGAAGCAATTTTATTTGAAAAAATTATGAATAATATTGAAAATATAAATAATCAGTCATTTATTATTATAGACGATTTAAATAGATTATCTAAAATTTCAAATGACCTTTGGTATGAAAAATTGAATAAAAGTTCGGGAATTTGGTATGGACAAGACATAGACATACAGAGCGTATTTAAACTAAATAATTTAAATAAATTTGATATAGAAGAAAATATGAAAGATTTGATTTATGTTATTCATAATAATGAACATATAGTAGCTAAAGGTATTGGAACAGAGGAGGAAAGTTTTTAATGGAAAATAAAATTTTGGTTGAAATTGTTGTACCAGAAATTTCGCAAACATTTGATGTATATTTACCAATTAATAAGAAAATTGGTAATATTATAGCTTTATTAAATAAAGCTATAAATGAATTAACAAATAACTGCTTTCCTATTTCACAAAATAAAATATTGTATAATATGGTTACAAAGGAAATATATCAATCAGATATACTACTGTTTAATACTAATGTAAGAAACGGAAGTAGATTAATATTACTAAATATGTAATAAAAAATTCAAAAAAATTAGAATTGTTTTCTATTAATAACTATAAAAGATCATATGAAAAACTGTTAACAAAAATATTCTGTTAATAGTTTTTTTATCTTTTAGAAAATATTTTCTTGATTTTAAATATTTATTCAAGTTAAATATAAATTTTATTATTTAGAATACCAAAAATATTGTTATTCATATATAAATAAAAATGATTACATATGTTTTCATAAAAAAGTGTAATGAAACCATCATCACACCTTTATAAAACCAATTATTGTTTATTAATACTTCTAGAGACATTAGCAAATGTTGCATTACTAGTATCGCTTGATTTATAACTAGCCAATATATTGTCAAGCGTTGTATTGTATTCTTTTACAACATTTAAAAAACGACCTAATTCAGTAGTTATATCCCTATTCATTTGTCTTAAACTTGCTTCACTACTAGAACCTTTAATAGCTTGTTCTATTTGTGCAGTATTAGCAGAGATAGATATTGCTCTTTGTAATCTATCAACATAAGAATTTAATGAATTTTTAATTTTTGTAACTCCTATTGCGCTAATTCCAGTAGTTGTTGATGAAGTTGTAGCCACAATAACACTCCTTTCCTATTTTTTTGCAATTGAACCTACATTAGTACTTTGCAATTTTGCAAATTGATTTGCATCTGCATTTAATGCAGTTTCTATTACATTTTCAAAACTTTTCATTTTTGTTGAAATTTCCTTTACTGATGTTTTAAAAACAGAAAGAAATTTTTGTGCATCCACACCAGACCAATAAGTATTAACATTTTTAATAACTGCATCATATGTTGAACCTGTCAATTGTTTTCTTGCAGAATTAATATCACCTTTAAGGTTTGCTAATAATTTTTTTCTTCCTGATTTATCACGTCCATAAGTTGCTCTTTGCATATTTAATCCCATTATTTTCACCCCCTAACATTAACAGATAGAATAATTATGTTACTACTCTATCACCTATCCTAAAGATATCATTTTTTCCAATATATGTCAAATATTTTTTCATAAAATAAGGAATTCATAAAGTATCTATGTAAAGCAATCGACAGAAAAAGTAAAAAAATTCCTTATCTATTAGAAAATAATAACAGAAAACAGAAAAAAATTTTTTAGTAAAAAAGGTCTGTCCACTACCCTAGCTTCATAAAGTAATATAGGTGATAAAATGCTAAACATAATAAACAATACTCTTTGGACATTTGTATCTATATTCATTTTAATATCTGCTTTTTATTTTACTTGGAAATTACAATTTGTTTCATTACACTTTAAACAAATGGGGAAAAGTTTATTCCAAAAAGTAGAAAAAGGAATAAAACCATATCAAACATTAATGATGGTTTTAGCAGGAAGAATTGGTGTAGGAAGTATAGCAGGAGTAGCACTTGCTATTTATTTTGGAGGAATAGGATCTATTTTTTGGATGTGGGTTATCTCCTTTCTATCAGCAGCAAATTGTTTTGCAGAAACATGTCTAGGAATTTTATATAAAGAAAAGGATGAAGGAGATTTATATAAAGGAGGACCCAGTTATTATTTAAAAAACGGTTTAAACTATAAAAAACTAGGAAGCCTCTATGCCATTATTGTCTTAATTAGTTATTTATTTGGTTTTTTAGGAATACAAGCAAATACAATTACAAAATCTACTTTAGAATTAATAAATATATCTCCTATAATAATTGGAATAATCATAATGATAACAACCTTTTTTATTATATTTGGAGGACTACAGAGTATAGCAAATACTGCATCTAAACTAGTTCCTATTATGACAATAGGATATATTGGACTAGCACTATATATATGTTTTCAAAATATAGAAATGATTCCTTCAATTCTAATAAGTATTATAAAAGATGCCTTTCAAATAAAACCATTTATAAGTGGTTTCCTCCCTACCCTTTTAATAGGGATACAAAGAGGAATTTTTTCAAATGAAGCAGGACTTGGAACAGGAACCATTGCATCTTCCACTGTAAACACAACAGATGCACCTACACAAGGATATCTGCAAATGATAGGAATTTATATAACAACATTACTCATCTGTACTTCTACAGCACTTATTATATTAACATCACCCTATAATCAAGTAAAACTACAAGATATAAATGGAATTGAAATTACACAGTTTGCCTTTCAATATCACTTAGGATCACTAGGCAACATATTCCTTTTTATAGCTATTTTATTATTTTCATTTTCTACTATTTTAACAGGGTATTATGATGGAGAATCTTCTTTAAAATATTTTTATAAAAAAGTAAAACCCATTTATCTTCTATTATTAAAAATAATCACATTATTTGTTTTATTTACTGGTTCCATTCTTTCTTCCAATTTACTTTGGAATTTAGTAGATATAATGGTTTCCTTTCTCGCTTTTATCAATATTTATGCCTTATTAAAGTTAAAAAATGATATCATAAAAGAATATAAGTTCTTTTTAATAAACAAACGTAAAAAGAAAAAATTATGATATAATAAAAAAAAGAAGGTGTTTTATGATAAA
>CATOOY010000035.1 GCA_951801995.1 uncultured Erysipelotrichaceae bacterium | reverse complement strand
ATATTACATGGAAGAAATGTCTAAAAAAGATGAAACAGAAAGATATGATTTCAAAGTAAGTGAAGGGAAATTTATATTAGAAAAAGATAATACAAAAATACTAAAATTCACAGGAAAAGTACCTAAAGCAGGAATATTGCAAATCCACCCAAATGGAAATACAGCAGTAGGAATATGTAATGATAAGTACTGTGCCTGTAAAAGTGTATCTGAACTAAAAGTAACCTTAAAAGATACAAACTGCAACATAAATAGTGAAACAGGAGAAATAACAGACAATAAAGATGCTTTCGAAGAAAGAGTAAAAGCCTTAGAAGAAAAAGTGGTTGTATTAGAACAAGAGAAAAATACACTAAAAACACAAGTAACAACACTTGAAAAGAAGAAAGTAATGCCAGGAACAGTCATATCTTATTTAGGAGGTACAAGTGTACCAGAAGGATATTTACCATGTGATGGAAAAACATATAATATAAATGATTATCCAGATTTAGCAAATGCCATCAAAAGTGGATTTGGAAGATATAATTATTATGGAGGAAATGGAAGTACTACTTTTGCAGTACCTGATTTAAGAGGAGAATTTCTAAGAGGAACAGGTACGAATAGTCATGCAAACCAGGGAAGTGGAACAAGTGTAGGAGTACATCAAGATGCTACCGAACATGCAGGTGGTATGATAGGAATGAGCAATACTATTGCTCTAAAATCCTCAGTAAATTCTAACATTGAAATAAAGAAAGTAGATAAAACTATACAAACAACAACAAAAGCATGGTTAGGTGGTACAACCGAGCAAATGTATACGCATCCCTATGCACTCCCAATGCTTTACACATCCCGTCCTACCAATACATCAGTACTATACTGTATAAAGTATTAAAAAAATGTATATTTAGAATCTTTTATTAGATTCTTTTTATGTAAATAAAAGTAAAGTATATTGTCATTCTAAAAAAGAATGATATAATAAAAAAGAGGTAGATACTATGTTAATAAAAAGAAATAATCAAAAAGAAGTCAATAAAAGAGAATTAAACGAAGTAATTACACTAGGAAAAAAAATACTCCAAATTTTATATGTACTTGCCTTTATCGCATGTATATATATTATTACAATTGTATGTAAAGAATGGAAAGTAGTAAATTTTGTTATTACCATATTAAAAATAGTATTTCCACTTTTTATAGGAATTGGAATTGCTTGGCTATTTGACCCTTTTGTAAAATGGTTAAATAAAAAAGGAATTAGAAGAAGTCTAGGAACCATGATTACATATGTTTTTCTATTAGGTATTATAGCTGTTTTACTAGGTTCTATTTTCCCACTTTTAATAGAACAAATAAATGAATTTGCCAAAAGTGTTCCAGGAATTATAGAAACAGTAAAAACATGGTTAGAAAATATATTCACATCCTTTGAAAACATAGAAGGATTCAATGTAGAGTCTTTTCAAAACGATGTTTTCAAGAAAATGGGAGAATTTGGAACAAATCTAACAAACGAACTTCCAGGAATGTCTATAGTTGTAGTAAGAGGATTCTTATCAGGAATAGGAACCATATTAGTAGGACTTATTATAGGTTTTTATTTACTCATCAGTTTTGATAATGCCAATGATACCATTATAACAATAATCCCAAAAAGATTTCAAAAAACATTAAGAGAATTAATAGCGAAATCCAATATTTCATTACGTAAATGGGTACAAGGAGCAGTACTAGATTCCACATTAATTTTTCTAGTTACCTCGCTTGCTTTATTCCTAGTAGGATTAAAAGCCCCCCTTCTTTTTGGTCTTTTCTGTGGTATCACGAATGTAATACCTTATGCAGGACCTTATATTGGAGGAGCTCCAGCTGTCATCGTAGGTTTTTCACAAAGTCCAACAATTGGAATATTAACCCTCATTTGTATCTTTGTAATTCAGTTTATAGAAGGAAACTTCTTTCAACCACTTATTATGAGTAAAACTACCAAACTGCATCCTGTTACTATCATGCTTGGACTATTGATTTTTGGTCATTTCTTTGGTATTATAGGTATGGTTATATCGACCCCTATTATTTCTATTTGTAAAGTAGTATTAGAATACTTAGACGAAAAATATGGAATATTAAATATAGAAAATGAAGAAGAAGAAAAGTAAAGTAGTATCTTTTCAAAGAGAGTTCATGTCTGGTGTAAATGAACAAAAGAACTACTAGAAAGCTACTTCAGAGTGTAAGCAAAACTTACCGGCAAACCCGTTATCAAAAAAAAGAAGCAATTAGGATGGTACCACGGCTTTTCGTTCCTAGAAAAGTTTTTGGTATCTTTTTTATAGAAAAAAGGAGAAACTATGAAATATATAAATAAAAATCCTAGAATATTTATTTTATCTGGAAAAGCCAAAAGTGGAAAAGATGTATGTGCAAATGTATTAGAAAAACAATATCAAGAGAAAAAAGTAATAAAACTCTCTTATGCTTATTATTTAAAAGAATATATAAAAAAATTAGGTTTTTGGGATGGAAAAGAAGAAAACAAACCAAGAACACTCATGCAAGAATTTGGAATATCTTTTTTACAAGAAAAAATAGAAAAAAACTTTTTAATAAATAGAATGTTAGAAGATATAAAAGTGTATTCTTATTTTTATGATATCATTATTATTACAGATGCTAGATTAAAAGAGGAAATAGAAATCCCTAAAAAAGTATTTAATAAAATAGTAACCATTCGTATACAAAATGAAAAAGAAAATAGTTTAACAGAAAAAGAAAAAAGCCATATTACAGAAACAAATTTAGATACTTATCCTAACTTTGATTATAAAGTATCTTATAATAAGAATATAGAAGAACAAATAAAAGAAATAAAGGAGAGTTTAAATGAAAAATAAAGTATTAGCTATAGTTGGAATGTGTGGAAGTGGAAAAACAGTAGCTGTAGATTTCTTCGAAAAAAAAGGATATCAAAAAGTATATTTTGGTGGAGTTATTTATGACAAAATGAAAGAAGAAAAAATACCTATTACAAAAAAAACAGAGCAAGAATTTAGAGAAAATTTAAGAAAAAAACATGGAATGGGCGTAGTAGCGCAAATATTACTTCCTAAAATAAAAGAATTAAAAGAAAAAGGAAATGTAGTTCTAGATGGTTTATATTCCTTTGAAGAATATAAAATATTAAAGGAAGAATTAAAAGACATAAAAGTACTTTCTATCATAACAGATAAAAATATACGTTATGAAAGAATTGAGAAAAGAAAAGATAGACAATATACGAAAAAAGAAGCAATAAAAAGGGATCTAGCAGAAATAGAAAATTCCAATAAAGCAGGACCCATAGCTTATGCAGATATGTATATATTAAATAATGAAAATGAAACAAATTATGAAAAAAGTTTAGAAAAATTATATAAACAAATGGAGGAAGAAAAATGAATATAAAAGAACAATTTTTAAAATTTTTTGAAGAAAAAGGACATACTATTATTCCAAGTGCTCCTGTTATACCTGAAAATGATCCAAGTTGCTTATTTAATACAGCAGGAATGCAACCACTTGTTCCTAATTTATTGGGACAAAAGCACCCAAGTGGAACAAGACTTGCCGATGTACAAAAATGTTTTCGAACAGTAGATTTAGAAGAAGTAGGAGATACTACCCATCATACCTTTTTTGAGATGCTTGGCAATTGGAGTTTAGGAGATTACTTTAAAGAAGAATCTATTTCTTATAGTTTTGAATTTTTGACCAAAGTACTTGCTATTCCAATAGAAAAAATAGCTGTAACAGTATTTAAAGGAGAAGGAAAAATACCAAAAGATGAAATTTCAGCTAATATATGGAAAAAATTGGGAATAAAAGAAGAAAGAATCGCCTACCTAGGAGTAGAAGATAACTTTTGGATAGCAGGAGAAACAGGTCCTTGTGGTCCTGATACAGAAATTTTTTATTTTAGAAGTGATGAAAAAGTACCAGAAGTATTTGATCCCAAAGATGATAGATGGGTTGAAATTTGGAATAATGTATTTATGGAATTTTATAAAGATGAAAAAGGAAATATAACAGAACTCAGTGCAAAAAATGTAGACACAGGTATGGGAGTAGAAAGAATAACATCTGTACTAGAAAATGTGAATGATAATTATCAATCCTCTATATGGAAAGATATTATAAATAAAATAGAAGAATTATCTAAAAAAAATTATGAAGATGATAAATATAAGAAAAGTATGCGTATCTTAGCAGACCATATAAGAGCTATTGTTATATTAGCAGGAGACGATGCTAATATAAAACCATCCAATACAGATCAAGGCTACATTTTAAGAAGACTCATTCGTCGTATGGTTCGATACAGTAGAAACCTAGAGTTAGATATAAGAAGTAATTTTGAAGAAGAATTAGTAAATATCATTATTCAAAAATATAAAAAATATTACAAAGAACTGGAAAAAAATAAAGAAGCAATTTTAGAAGTATTACGCATAGAAAAAGAGAAATTTGCTCGTACCTTAGAAAAAGGCTTAAAAGAATTTGATAAATTAGTAGATAAAGAAGAAAAAGTCGTAAATAAAGATATAGCATTTAAATTGTATGATACCTATGGTTTTCCTATAGAAATGACTATAGAAGAAGCAAGTATGTATAATATGGAAGTAGATAAAGAAGGTTTCCAAATGAAATTTAAAGAACACCAAGAAAAGTCAAGAAGAGGAGCAAAAGAAAAATTCAAAGGAGGACTTGCTTCTAATGGACAAATAGAAACAAAATATCATACAGCTACCCATCTTTTAAATGCAGCATTAAAAGAAGTAATAGGTAAAGATGTGCATCAAAAAGGAAGCAATATTACAAGTGAAAGAATGCGCTTTGATTTTTCATGTGATCATAAACTAACAGAAGAAGAAAAGAAAAAAGTAGAATCCCTAGTAAATAAATGGATAGAAGAGGGATTAGACGTAAACATAGAAGCAATGAAAAAAGAAGAAGCAATCGCATCTGGGGCAGAATGTATGTTTATATCAAAATACCCAGATGAAGTAACTGTATATCATATAGGAGATGTTTCCCATGAACTATGTGGAGGTCCCCATGTACAAAATACCAAAGAAATAGGAGTATTTAAAATAACGAAAGAAGAAGCATCATCAGCAGGTGTAAGAAGAATAAAAGCCATATTAGAAGACAAATAAGTCTTCTTTTTATATCCATAATTTCCCATATTTTACGCATAATCCTAACACAATTATCTTATATACTGAAACTAGATGGAGGTGATAAAAGAAGAAAAAAGAAGAACGAAAATATAAAAAATAATAACAAAAATAAAATACACTCCTAAACAAAAAAGAAGGGAAGTGACAAGTAGAAAAATTAAGAAAATAGTGTTATACTACTAACGAGGTGTAAAAATGTACAAAATTTGTTTGGTGGAAGATGAAAAAAATTTAAATGACCTTATTGAATCCTATTTAAAACGTGAAAACTATGAAGTAGTAAACTTCTATAATGGAAAAGATGCACTAGATTATATAGGAAAAGAAAAAGTTCACTTATGGATTTTAGATATTATGTTAGGAGATGATATTACAGGATATGATCTCATCAAAAAAATCCGTGAAGTAGATAAAGATGTACCCGTTATATTTACATCTGCACGAGACCAAGACATCGATAAAATTGTTGGCTTAGAATTAGGAAGTGATGATTATATAACAAAGCCTTATTCTTCTAAAGAATTAGTACTTAGAGTAGGGAAGATTATAGAAAGAGTCTACAAAAAAATAACAGATGTAAAAGAATATGAAAACTATACCATAGATGTAGATAAACGTATTGTATTAGAAAATGAAAAAGAATTAAACTTAACGACTTTAGAATTTGATCTATTATTACTCCTCTTAGATCATAAAAATAAGTCATTTAGTAGAGAAGAAATACTAAAATACGTTTGGGGAGAAGATTATTTTGGTAGTGATAGAGTAGTAGATGATTTAGTGAGAAGACTCCGTAAAAAAATGCCAAAACTACACATCAATACGATTTATGGGTATGGATATCGTCTTACATGAAAATCTATACCAAAAACTTATCACAGCAATTACTTACTCTTGCTATCATCATATTTGCAGTCATTTTTATTAGTATTGGTATATTAATACCCAATGCACTGGTTCCTATTTATGAAAAAAACATATATAGTTATTTAAAAGAGCCACTTATCTTAGTTCAGGGAAATCTAGATGATGATACTCTAGAAACAGATATAGCTTATCTTTATATCATTGATAATCAAAAAATTATTCACTCTGATAATCTAAAGAAAGTAATACCACTTGTACCAAATCAAATTTTAAACAAAATAGATAAAAATTACGGTAAATTTAAGTTATTTGGAAAAACATATTATTACAATACATCTGATGAAGGAAATATAACAAAGGTTGCTATTACCGGAGATTCATACATTTTACAAACCAAAAATGATATTCTTTTCGCAATTTTGCCAATTTTATTTATTACATTTTTGCTAGTAATTGGACTTTTACTCCTCTGGTCCAGAAAACTAGTTATAAAAATTGGACATTTAAAAAATAAAATCGTTAATATGAATAATGATGATTTTATAGATAATTATAAATATACAGACGATGATGAATTTTTAGCACTTGCAACAGCTATAGACAATATGAAAACATATTTAAAAGAAGAAGAGCAATATAAAAGCCAAATGTACCAAAACATCTCTCATGATTTTAAAACACCACTTACTGTAATGAAATCTTATATGGAAGCAGTAGACGATGGTGTACAAGATGAGAAAGAAGCTATGAAAATTATCAAAGAACAAATCGGAAAATTAGAAATAAAAGTACACTCCTTACTATATTTAAATAAATTAAATTATATAAAAGATTCTAAGAAAATTTCATGTGAAAAAATAGATGTAACAATGGTTTTAAAATCTTCCATGGATACTTTTAAAATACAAAGACCAGATGTGAAGTGGAAAATAAATATAGCAGATAAAAAAGTAATGTTTACAGGTTCTTTTGATATGTGGGAAGCTATTATAGATAATATTCTAAATAACTTTGTAAGATATGCTAAAAAAGAAATAACAGTTACCATAAAAAATCATCGTATAACACTTTATAATGATGGTCCTAACATCGATGAAAATATATTAGATGATATCTTCACTCCTTACAAAAAAGGTATCAAAGGACAATTTGGATTAGGATTATCCATTGTAAAAAAAACAGTTTCCTTATTGGGTTATGAAATAATGGTTAAAAATGAGAAAAAGGGAATTAGTTTTATTATAAAATAAAAGCGCCTATATGGCGTTTTTTGAATTGTTAAAAAAATAGCTATGCAGCTATTTCCAATTTACTATTTTTCTTAAGAGTTCTAAGTTCTCTTGCACTAATTCTAACTTTAATACCATTAATGGTAACAACTTGTAAATTTGGCTTCTGTGAATGTTTAGTAGCATTACAAGCATGTGATCTACGATTACCAGAAAGTGGTTTTTTATTTGATACTTTTACTGCCATATTATCCCTCCTTAATAAGTATTTTCATCTCGCTTTTTTAATTCTAACATATCTCTTAGAATAAGTCAAACTTTTTTATAATTTATTCTATGTATTTCCTTATGAAATAGAATAAATAGGATTTTATAATTTATAAAAAACTTTTCTTTCCAAAACATATGTTTTGTAGTAAAATAAAAGTAGAGGTGATTTCTATGCATTACACACCACTTTATATAAAAACAGATGCTTCTTTATTAAAAAGTTTAATTAAAATAGATGATTTAATAGAGTATGCACTAAAAAATAAACTAACATCTCTAGCACTTACAGATGAAAATATGTATAATGCTATAGAATTTTATGAAAAATGTAGAAAAAATAAAATAAAACCTATCATAGGTCTAGAAGTAACCATAGACAAAGATATACTACTTTTATATGCAGAAACAGAAAAAGGATATCGAAATTTAATCAAAATAACAACAATAAAATCAGAAAGAGAACTTACATTAAAAGATATAAAAGAACACTACAAAGATCTTCTATGTATTTTACCTTACCAAAGTAAAAAAAGAGAAGAAGAGTTAGAACCTTACTTTAAAAATTTATGGATTGGATATCAAACAGAAGAAGAAAAAAAACATGTAAAAGAGAAAGGTATTTTCTTACAAGAAAAACTTTGTTTTGAAAAAAAAGATAAATATTATTTACCCTATTTAGAAGCAATTCGTGTAGGCACCTTAAAATTAAATATAGAAGAAAAAGAAGGGAATTTCTCATTTGAAATAGATCCATCTTTGTTATCCGAAAATAACTATAAGATAGAAAAGTTATGTAATGTAGAAATCAAAAAAGAAAAAAATTTACTTCCTATTTATCCATGCCCAGAGAATCAAGATAGCTATACATATCTAAAAAAATTATGTATTACATCCCTAAAAGAAAAATTTGGAGAAAAAGCACCCTTAAAATATATAGAAAGATTAAAATATGAACTTTCTGTAATAAAAGAAATGGACTTTTGCAATTATTTTTTAGTAGTATGGGATTATATAAAATATGCCAAAAATCATAATATCTATGTAGGACCAGGAAGAGGAAGTGCAGCAGGATCCTTGGTCTCTTACCTTTTACATATTACAGAAATAGATCCAATTTATTATAACCTACTATTTGAAAGATTTCTAAATCCAGAAAGAATAACAATGCCCGATATTGATATTGATTTTGAAGATACCAAAAGAGAAGAAATGATTACATATTGTATAAAAAAATATGGACAAAAAAAAGTCGCACCCATTATTACATTTGGAACCTTAAGAGCCAAACAAGCCATTCGCGATGTAGCAAGAAGTATAGATATAAATACCAAAATAGTAGATGCCATTTGTCACTTAATAAATCCACTTCTAACTTTAAGAGAAAATTATAATCAAAATATAAAATTAAAAACATATATAGAAAAAGATTTAGAAATAAAAAAAATGTATCAAATAGCTTTAAAATTAGAAGGATTAAAAAGACATAGTTCTATTCATGCAGCAGGGATAATCATGTGTAATAAAGATATAGATGAAGTAATACCACTTGATTTTCATGATGATTTTTATCTAACTGGATATACAATGGATTATTTAGAAGAATTGGGATTATTAAAAATGGATTTTCTAGCTATAACAACTCTTTCTACCTTACATGATATAAAAGATGATATAGAGAAAAATGAGCAAATCAAATTACCAATGTATCAAATGGATTTCCATGATGAAAAAACATTAGAAATATTTAGAAATGCAGATACAACTTGTATATTTCAGTTTGAATCAGAAGGAATGAAAAATTTTTTGCGTAAATTTAAACCCAAAGATTTTGAAGAAATAGTAGCTACTATTGCTCTTTATAGACCAGGACCTATGGGAAATATTGATAATTTTATTGCAATAAAAAGAGGAAAAGAAAAAATAGATTACTTTCATCAAAGCCTAGAAGAAGTATTAAAACCTACCTATGGTATTATTGTATACCAAGAACAAATTATGCAAATAGCAAGTATTATGGCAGGATATAGTTATGGAGAAGCAGATATACTAAGGCGTGCTATGAGTAAGAAAAAAGAAAGTGTTTTATTAAAGGAAAAAGATAAATTTATAAATCAAAGTATAAAAAAAGGATATACAAAAGAACTATCTCAAAAAATATATGAATTAATTTTAAAATTTGCTTCCTATGGTTTTAATAGAGCCCACTCTGTATCTTATGTTATGATAGCTTATAATTTAGCTTATTTAAAAGCACATTATCGCATTTATTTTATGAAAAATTTATTAGGAGCAAGTATTGGGAACGAAAAGAAAACAAGAGAATATTTATATGAATGCAAAAGCAATAACATAAATATAAAAGAACCAGATCTTAACAAAAGTGAAAATAAATATAAAATAGAAGATAATAATTTAATCTTACCATTTACTATTATAAAAGGAGTAGGACCATTAGCAGGATTAAAAATAATAGAAGAAAGACAGAAACAACCATTCAAAGATATATATGATTTTATAAGTCGTGTATATGGGGGAGCAGTAAACAGAAAAGTATTGGAAGCGCTTATATATGCAGGTGTATTAAAATGTTTTTCAGCAAATACAAAAATGCTCATAAATAATCTAGATGCTCTTATTAACTATGCAGAAATTACAAAAGATTTATCAGAAGAATTTACTTTAAAACCAGAAATAATAGAAGGAAAAGATTTTAGTAAAAAGGAAAAATTAGAAAAAGAAAAAGAGTTATATGGTTTTTATATAAGTGATCATCCTATTACTGAATATAAATTAAAGTATAAAGAAGTAATTCCCTTAGAAAAAGTACCACTTTATTTTGATAAAATAATATCCACATTTATTTATGTAGAAAAAGTAAAAGAAATTACAACAAAAAAAGAAGAAAAAATGGCTTTTATAACAGGAGCAGATGAAATAGAAAATATAGATGTTGTATTTTTTCCAAGGGTGTATGAAAAAAAAGAAATAAAAATAGGGGATATATTATATATTACAGCCAAAGTAGAGAAAAGATTTGATAAATATCAATTAATTGTAAATTCTTTTCAAAAAAAGGAAGAAGAAAAAGCCTAAAATCAATGTTTTAAGCTTTTTTTATTATGGGTAGGAAATATACTTTAGACATTTCATAATTTTTGCTCCTAATCTATAATGAATTTATATATTATTTACAAATAAAAGCTTGACAGTCTGTCAAGCTTACTGAATAGAGTCTTTATAACCCTTTTTAATTTCAGAATCTTCAATTTCAAGTTTATATTTTTTACGAATATCTCCCCATGTAGTTGTATAAAGATTAGAATCATTGTTTAATTTTTTAGATACAATATTGTCAATAATATCATCTTTTACATCATTTAATTTTGGTTTTTCCTTTTGACTAACTCTTAAAATAATATGATAACCATATGAACTTTCAACAGGTTCTTTTGTATATTCCCCATCTTTTAGCTTTGTACAAGCTGTATAAAAGCTTTCTACAACAGAATCCTTTGTGATATTTTCAATCAAACCACCATCATCTTTAGATCCTTCATCATCAGAATTTTTCTTAGCTAAATCTTCAAATTTAGCACCATCTTTTAATTTTTTTATTAATTTTTCTGCTTCTTCTTTTGCTTTTTTCTTTTCCTTTGCTTTATCATCTTCACTCATATCATCTTTTACATTAGGGGTAATTAAAATATGACGAGCAGTAATTTCACCAGTAATATTTTCTTCATAGTAATCATGAATTTCATCATCAGATACTTTTTCTTTTAAAAAGTTTTCCACAACTTTATTTTTCTTAATATCCAATATAAGAACATCTAAAAAAGCATCTTTATTTTTATAACCAGCATTAGAAAGAGCTGCATTAAAATCTTGCCCAGCTGATTCATATTGTGCTTTTAACTGATCTAACTGTGTTTGTGCTTCTTTTTTTATTGCATCAGAATCTTTGATTTCCTTATTTGCTATATAAGTATCAACAAGTGTAACAAAAGCACTTGTACCATTTTGTTTTTTTAAGCTTTCATATAAATCATTTGCTGTGATTGTTTTGCCTTTAATTTTTCCAACAACTTCTTCTCCATTTTTAAGTTTAGAAACTTCTCCACAGCCTGCTGTAAAAAGAAGAGTAAAGCACATCATAGTAAATAGTAATTTTTTCTTCATATCAAATCTCCTTCCAAATCTCTTTATACATTTTATATCATAACAAAAAAAGAAAGAAAAAACAATAATTTATAGGAAAAACACGCACACAAATTTATTTTTACCATATGATACTGTGAAAAGACAAAAAGGAGGTATGATTTTATGTGTAATACAGGCGTATCAGGTGCTGCTATAGTTTTAGTATTATTCATACTTTTAATCATAATACTTGGGGCATATATCTAAGCCCTTAGAATAGGAGGTATATTTATGGCTTGTCAAAATAGTACAGGGAACCATAATTGTTCACAAAATTGTACACAAACAACAACTTGCTGCCAAAATAGATGTGGAAATAATTCTTATATAATTATTATTGTACTTTACATCTTATTAGCAATCATTTTAGGTTCTGTACTTTTTTAAGATAGAGAGGGAAACCTCTCTTTTAATTGTCAAATTTTTTTAAAAATGTCAGTATGATAATTTGTTAATAATGTCAAAAGAGAAACCTTTTGAAGACTAAATATTATATCTGATAAAAGCTAGTCAAGGAGGTTCAAGATAAACAATTAAAATTGCCCTTGACTAACAACCATGAAAATATGCATATGCAGTTGAATTATGTGATGGCATAGGTGGTAATCCTTTACGCCAAGGAGAATTTTTAGAATGCTCTTTATTAATAGTCGACCAATTCGTTTTAGATTTAGTAGCTTTTGATAAATTTTGAACAAATTGCTGTTTAGATATTATTTTAACTTCTTTTGTTTTATAAAATTTATCATTGAATAAAACATTAACAGAGCCA
>CATOOY010000034.1 GCA_951801995.1 uncultured Erysipelotrichaceae bacterium | reverse complement strand
AAAGCTCTTTTGTGAGCTTTTATTTTATAATAAATATTTTTATATCATAACATATTTTTATGAACGAATGGAAATATCTCCTTTAAAAATATCTGTTATGTGTTTTAAATAAAGTTCAATAATATTTGCTTTTTCTACATTTTCTTTGATAATTGCATCTATTTTACGAATATCTTTTCCATTTTCTTTGATAATAATATTTCCTATTTTGTCTCCTTTTTTGAGTGGAGCTTTTACTTTTTGTAGTTCTAATGTGTAATCTATTTTTTTCTTTTTTTCACTTTTTTTATATAAAAAGGTAATATCTTCTTTTGGTATAATTGTAAATTGCTTTTGTTTTGCTTTATCTATTTTTATTTTTTGGATGGTAGTATTTTTTGTTAGAATGGTATCTAATTGGTATTGTGCGAATGCATAGTCTAACATAGCACTTGCTTCGCTATTCCTTATTTTACTATCTTCTTCTCCCATAACAACAGCAATCATACGCATTCCATTTCTTTTTGCAGTGGCTGTTAAACAGTACCCAGCTTCTTTTGTGTAACCAGTTTTCATGCCATCTGCTCCTTCATAGAATCTTACGAGTTTATTTGTATTTACTAACCAAATTTCACGATCTGTATCTTTTCTAAGATAATCTTCATAGATGGATGTATATTCAAATACAATTTCGTGTTTTGTAAGTTCTTTAGCAATCATAGCCATATCATGTGCACTGGAGTAATGATTTGCATCATCTAATCCATGTGGATTTTTAAAATTTGTATCTTTTAAATTTAGTTCTTTTGCTCTTTTATTCATCATGGTTACAAAGGCATCTTTTGTTCCTGCTACTCTTTCTGCTAGGGCTACAACGGCATCATTTCCACTTGCAATAGCTACACCTTTAAATAAGTCTCTTACACTCATTTCTTCGCCTGTTTCTAGTAATATTTGACTTCCTCCCATACTAGAAGCGTTTTCAGAAACACGTATTTTTTCATCCCAAGAAAGGCTTTTGTTTTCAATTGCTTCTACTACTAAAAGCATACTCATCATTTTTGTCATACTAGCAGGATGTAGTTTTTCATGGCTATTTTTTTCAAAGATAATTTCCCCTGTTGTGGGTTCTATTAAAATGGCACTTTTCGCTTTTTCTGCTAAATTTACATCTTCTGCATATACTTTTGGAATGATTCCTATTAATAACACAAAACATAATACTATTTTTTTCATAAGTCACCTCTAATAAAGGGTATGAGATAACAAAAAAATTATACATAAGAAGGAAAATAATAATTTTTTCCTCTATATAATAGTAGGAGGTTTTTTATGAAAAAAGTATTTTTTATTTTGCTGTTTTTCTTTGTGGGAGCACTTACTGGTCATGCACAAGTTGTTGAAGTTATAAAAAGACCATCTGGCATTGTTTCTACTAAGACAATAAGAGGCAAAAGAATAGAGACAGAGCTTCAATATATTTATGTAAATGGAGAGATTGCTTATTGTGTAGAGCCTGGAGTTGCCTTAGGTTCTTCTTATATACAGTCAGAAGATTTTTTAAGTGTGGGGATTGGAGAGTCTTTAAAAAAAGAATTGGAACTTATTACTTACTATGGTTATGAATATGATGGACATGCTTCCCCATATTATTATGCTGCTACACAGGCATATATTTGGGAGAAGATGGGAGCTACAGATATTACATTTACACAAAATGGTCAAGTACTAGATATCCAACCTTATAAAATAGAAATTTTGAGACTTTTTTTACAGCATGATACTTTACCTAGTTTTGCTTTTCAAAAATATGAAATGAATGTAGGGGAAACACTAAAATTAAAAGATGGGAATGGCGTTTTAGAACATTTTACTACATCAAATGGAGATGTTAAAATAAACCAAAATACACTTTTGATTTCTAGTAAAAAAGAGGGAATAAATAAAATTTCATTTATACAGAAAAAGAAACAGGGAAAAAATTTGGTATATTTTTCTAGTTCTAATCAAAATATAGCAACTTTTACACTTGATGATGTTTATTCTAAAAAATTTGATATAACTATTACTTCAAAGATTAAGAAAGGAACATTAAAGATTCAAAAGCTTGATCAAGATAATAATAAGCCATTGGAGGGAGCAGAGTTTTATCTTTATCATGAAAATGAAATTGTTGGCAAAGGTAAAACAGGAAAAGATGGTTATGTTATTTTTGAGAATTTGATATATGGAAAATATAAAATTAAGGAGGAAATAGCTCCTAAAGGATATATTAAAAATGAAAAGGAAGAGGAAGTGGTTTTAGATAGTAGCGAAAAAATAGTTCCTTTTGTTAATGAAAAACATCATATGCCTGTTACCAGTAATATAGATAAGAAATATAGAAATGTTTTTTCTTTGTTTTCTAGTTTAGGGGTATTTTTCTTATATGTTTCTAAAAAGTTTTTTTAAATTTTTAGGTTATGTGTGTATTATTATTTCCTCCTTTCTTTTCTTTCTTTTTGGTTATATAAAATATAAAGACAAACAGAGTCATAGTTTTCTTATAGAAGAAAATAAAAATAGGAATGCTTTTTATAGTAATATTCCTTATTTAGAGATACCAGATTATGATATAAAAAGAATTATAAAAAGGGAAGCTACAAAAAAGTTTTTAGATGATGGTTATGTTGTAATTTGGAATACTGAAAAAAATCTGCAAAAAATTGGAAATCTTCTTTTGGCTGGGCATAATATTCAGAATGTTTTCAAGGACTTGAAAAAAATCAAAAAAGGTACAAATGTATATTTATATGATAAAAATGATGTTTATATTTATAAGGTAGTTTCTAAAAAGATTATTCGTGTTACAGAAGATGCTTATTTAGAGGATACACCTTATCGGCAACTTAGTTTAATTACTTGTACCAAAGATAATCAAGAAAGATTGTTTGTTATATGTTCTTTTATTAAAAAAAAGAGTTATTAGCTCTTTAGGGAATTTTCTAAAATATCGATTATTTTATTTTGTAATTCTTCATCTGCATTTTTCCATATGTTTTCAAAAAAGACTCCAAGTCCTGGTAGTGTTACTTCTTCTTTTTCTGCTATAGAAGAATTTATTGATTCTTTTATTTCTTCTTTGTTTGTGTTTTCAAAATTTTTATGAATATATTTTCTAATATCTAAGTTCATATGATCATCCTTTCTTTTTTATATTGTGGAGAAAGTAAATATTTTATACATATCATTTAAATATTGTTAAGTATTTCGCTTTATGTTACAATAGATATGAATTTAGAACATGGGGGATGAATATATGAAAAAACAAACGGGATATGCTTCTATTGACAATCCACAAAATATAGGATATGACTTTTTTAAAACACATCCTATTATTCCTAATATGGACGTTTATCACGCTATACAAATGCTTAGTACTTTTTATAACAAAAGAGATGCAATAGAGTGTTTTGATTTAAAAGTTAAGTATGCAGAATTGTTAGAAAATTCTGTTACAGTTTCACTTGCTTTAAAAGAATTGGGTGTTAAACGTGGTGATATTATTTCTGTTTGTATGCCTAATTTTTATCAAGCAGTAGCTGTTTTTCTTGCGTGCTCTAGAATAGGTGCTGTGACAACTTTTTTAAATTATGGTTCCAGTCAAGATGAAATGAATAAGTATTTGAATTTATTTGAGTCTCCTATATTTATTAATTATGCTCAAAGTAGGGATGAAAATATAAACATAAAGAAAAATACAAAAATAAAATATATTGTTACATTAGATAAATATAGTGTTCGAGATATATCGCTTTTTAAGGATTACCATATTACAAGTGATGATGATTTAATTGATTTTAATAGTCTTGGTGGTCTTGCTAAATTTCAAAAGAAAAAATTTGAACTTCATTCAGCAAAGGAGAATGCACTTATCTTGTTTACAAGTGGCTCTACAGGAAAACCTAAATCAGTAGTTTTAACCAATGAAAATGTTTTAGCTGCTGGTACTTATTTGAAAAACTCAAGTAAAGTAAAATCATTAGAGGGAAATCGTACTTTGGTATGTGTCCCTTTCTCTTATCCTTATGGATTTGTGACTTCTACACTTATGAGTTTACTTAGTCTTAAGACTGCTATTTTAGCTCCAAATATTTCTAAAGATACTATTAGTTATTATTTAAGTAAAAATCCTAATATTATTTTTGGAAGTCCAGCTTTGCTTGACTTAATTATAAATAATGTACCACAAAATCAAGATTTATCTTCTGTGACTCAGTTTATATCTGGTGGAGATTTTTTAACACCTTCTCATTATCAACGTGGAAAAAGTTTTTTTGCTAGTCATGGGGCTACTTCGGTTGAGATTGGAAATGGGTCAGGTAATGCAGAAACTGTTAGTTGTGGAACGAATCCTGTTGGAATAGAGATTCGCCCTGAAACGGTTGGGAAAGTTCTTGTTGGAACTTTTGCTATGGTTGTAGATAGTGTTACATTAGAAGAAAAACGATATGGTGAAGAGGGATTACTTTGTATTTCTGGTAAGCATGTTTTTAAGGAATATTATAAAGATCCTATTATGACAGATGCTGTTAAATTTGAAAAAAATGGTAAAATTTATTTTAAAACAGGAATGATGGGTTATTTAAATAAAGATGGTTATTTTACTTTAACAGCTAGAGAATCAAGATTTTATATCATGTCTACCCTTGATAAGGTGTATTGTGATCATGTACAAAACTTTATTTCTTATTTTGATTTTGTAAAATCTTGTGCTGTTGTGCCAGTTCCTGATTCCGATTTATTATATGTGAATAAGGCTTATGTTGTTTTAAAGGAAGGAATTCAACCAGATTCGACACTTATTCATTCAATTTACCAATGTTGTACACAGCCTATTCAATTATTATCTGGGGATATTGTTTCTTTAAAAAAATATGAAATTCCGAGTTATGTAGAATTTATATCTGAATTACCAAGAAAAGCTGGAACAGATAAAATAGACTATGATACTTTAGAAAAAGATGCTGCTCAAAAAGTAAAAAAAGGAAAAGTACTTGTATTACAATAGTTTTCTTTTTTAAACTAATTTTTCTTATGGGAGGGGTTACAATCCTTTCTTTTTTATGTTATTATTTATAATAGAAATAGGAGTTGGGAACTATGAGTAGTGGGATATATTTTCCTTTATGTGCACTTCCATTTTGTATATTGGTTCTGATGTTATTTTTTACAAAGGGGCATGTGGATACAAAGGAAACGAAGATATACTCTGTTTTAATTCTTTCTAACTTAATTGGGATAATTATTGAAATGTTATGTACTTATGCATCCTACATCTATCAGTCTTATCCTTTAATTAGTAAGTTTATTTGTAAGGGTTATTTACTTTATATTATTGTATGGATTTCTACTTTTGCTTATTATATATATAGTCTTACTGTGCCAAATGAGTTAACAATTAATAGGAAAAGATATAAAGTTTTTGCTATATACTATTTTATTATGATTATTATTTTGGCTATATTACCAATAGAGCTTGTTATTAAAAATAATTTTCAAACTAGGTATACTATAGGTCCTTGTGTTTCTTTTACTTATTTTATTTCATCCATTGCTATTATTGTTATGGTGATTACTATGTTTGTACATTTTCAAAAACTTAAAGATAAACGTTTTATTCCAGTATATATATTTTTAGTTATTGGTACTATTGCCTCTTATATTCAGATGAATCATCCAGAAATACTTATGATGACATATGTGGAAACTTTTATTTCTGTTGTTATGTATTTTACAATGGAAAATCCTGATTTAAAGATGATTGCTGAGCTTAATATAGCAAAAGATACTGCCGAAAAGGCGAATAGGGCTAAATCTGACTTTTTGTCTAGTATGTCTCATGAAATAAGGACACCTTTAAATGCGATTGTAGGGTTATCTGAAGATATGGAATCTCGTGGAAATTGCCCAAGTGATATGCAGGGAGATTTACAAGATATTATTTCTGCTTCTCGTACTCTTTTGGAAATTGTTGGTAATATTATGGATATTAATAAAATCGAAAGTGATAAAATGGAAATTATTGAAATACCATATTTATTTAGGGAAGAAGTGGAATCTTTAGTTAGAATGAATGCTACTCGTATTGGCGATAAACCTATTGAACTGAAATTTGATATTGCTGAAGATATTCCTTATGAACTTATTGGTGACAAAAGTCATATGAAAGAAATTATTAATAATATTTTATCAAATGCTATTAAATATACAGATAAGGGAACTATTGAGCTTAGTTTTCGTTGTATTAATAAAAATGATCTTTGTTATTTAATTATGACTTGTAAAGATACGGGTCGTGGAATTAGAGCAGAAGATATTAATAAATTATTTAATAAATTTGAAAGATTAGATATTGAAAGAAATACAACAACGGAGGGAACGGGTCTTGGTCTTGCCATTACAAAAAAACTTGTTGATCTTATGTGTGGAAAAATAAATGTAGAGTCTAAGTATGGAGAAGGTTCCATTTTTATGGTTACTATTCCACAAAGAATTGGTTCACAAATAAAGCCTTTAACAGATACACAAATTTTAAATACAGCTGCCATTATGATGGAATCTAACCGAAAAAATGTAGATTATTCATCTAAGAAGTTACTTATTGTAGATGATAATAAACTTAATATAAAAGTAGCAAGGCGTAGTGTGGAACCACTTGGTTTTCAAAGTATTGAAGAATGTTATAATGGGAAAGAATGTGTTGATAAGGTTAAATTAGGTAATACTTATGATTTAATTTTAATGGATATTATGATGCCTGTTATGAGTGGGGAAACAGCTATCAAAGAACTTAAAAATATAGAGACTTTTGATACACCTGTTATTGCTCTTACAGCAGATGCTGTGGCAGGTGCAGAAGAAAAATATAAAGAACTTGGTTTTGCAAATTATATAGCAAAACCATTTACAAAAGAACAAATAAAAGTAAAATTAGATAAATTATTTTCTACATATGTAGAAAATACAAATAGTACTTCTTCAAAATTATCTATTATGGATAAATGGAAAAATGTTCCCGCCTATATATTTGGAAAAGAGGGTGCAGAAATACTTTCGGTTGATGAAAGTTCAAAAGATGAGAGTTCTATAGAAAATAGTGAAGTAACTACTATTTGCGAAAAACAATACGATGAACAGTATCTTACAGAAAATGGTATAGATTATCAAATGGGTGTAGAACTTTTTGGGGGCGTGGAACCTTATCATGATATGCTTTGTGATTGGTATCAAGAAGCTTATAAAAAATGGGAGAAAATAAAAGAATTGAAGAAGAAGGGGGATATGCCTTCTTATGCCATAGAAGTTCATGCCTTAAAAAGTGATTCTAAGTATTTTGGTTTTACAAAACTTGCTACTTTTGCTTATGAACATGAAATAAGGGGTAAAGAAAATAATATTTCTTATATAAATGATAACTTTTTATTGTTTGAACAAGAATTTGAAAGAATTATTTCTGTTATTAAAAATTATTTACATTTTTAATTGATTAGAGAATTCTTTTTTGAAAAATGTTTTGCTTTTCTTTTTAAAACATATTATAATAATAATAGGAGGTAGATAAGATGAGCACACTTACAATTGTTCTTATTGTTATTGGTGTAATTTTAGTTCTAGGTCTTTTATTTATTATGACAACTTATAATGGACTTGTAAGACTTAGAAATATGGTAAAAGATCAGTGGTCTCAAATCGATGTCTTACTAAAAAGAAGAACGGATTTAATTCCTAATTTAGTGGAAACTGTAAAAGGGTATGCATCTCATGAGAAAGATACTTTATCTGCTGTTATTGATGCTAGAAATAAAGTTGTATCTGCTAGTACACCTAAAGAAGAAATGGAAGCAAATGGAGAACTTACAGGAGCACTTAGTAGACTTTTTGCTCTTACAGAAGCTTATCCTGATTTAAAAGCAAATATAAATTTTATGGATTTACAAAATAATTTAAAAGATACTGAAGATAAGATTGCTTATGCAAGACAATTCTATAATGATGCTGTACTTCATTATAAAAATAAATTGGAAATGTTTCCATCCAATATAGTGGCTTCTATGTTTAGATTTAAACCAGAAGAATTTTTTGAAGCAAACGAAAAAGAAAAAGAAGTTCCTAAGGTTCAATTTTAGATCTACGTTTGTAGATCTTTTTTAAGGAGTGTATAAAATGAAAAAACATTATTTTTTCTTTTTTCTCATAATATGTCTTTTCCCTTTTTCTGTAAAAGCAGAAAATTATGGATTAGAGAGATTTTATATGAATGTAAATGTAAATGAGAATGGGAACCTTATTATTGAAGAATTTTTTGAAATGAATGGTTCTTATAATGGCTTTGGTAGAACCATTCATCCTGCTAACTATGGTTTAAGGACTTTTACTGGAGTGGATGAGGATTTTGGTGGTAGTACCATTTATAATGGAACAGGAATGGAATTACTAGAAGTTGGTGGTGTTCCTTTACAAAAAATATCATTTGGTAATTTGGAGAATACATTTAATCAAATTCGGCAAAATGTTTCTTTATTTCAAAATGTTCCTTCTGCTGTAACAGGTGATTTTGGAGTATATACAACATCTACTGATTTTATTAAAATATTTAATCCTGATAAAAAAATGGGTTTTTACTTGAAATATGTACTTACTGATATGGTTATTTTACATGATGATGTAGCAGAATTTGGTTGGACTATTTTTTCTACAGAGATGCAAGAATCTATTAAAGATTTTAAAGTATTTATTCATTTGCCAAATAATCAAAATGAATTAAGGGCTTTTGCGCATGGTCCTTTAACAGGAAATATTACTTTACAAGGTAAAACAGGTGTTTTATTGGAAGTAAATGGTCTTCCTGCTTATCAACCCGTTGATACAAGAATTGTTTTTGATACATTTATCGTTCCATTGGCTACTAAAAAAACGAATATGTCAGCTCTTGATAAAATATTGAAGTATGAAGGAACAATGGCAAAAGATGCTAATTTACAAAGAGAAGCAGCAAGAAAAGCAATGGCTGATAAAAAAAGAATGTCTTATATTGTAACTTTTGGCATTATTCTTTGGGTTATAGGAGCTATTCTATTTGCCATTTTCTATTATCTTAAATTTGATAAAGAGTATAAATCTACATTTCGTGGAAAATATTTTAGGGATTTTCCAAGTGATTTAGCGCCAGAAATTGTTGGCTATTTAATGCATCATAAAATAGATGCGAATGATTTGTCTGCTTCTATTTTAAATATGATTTATAAAAAGAAAATTGCATATGAAAAATTAGAAAAAGACTATAGACTTATTTTACTTGATAATAATGTAGTTCTTACTCCTTCAGAAGAAAAAGCTATTGCATTTATTTTTGATGGAAACAGTAAAATTTCAATGAAGGAATTTAAAAAACAGGCTTCTTCTGGGCATGTCCATTTTTTAGACTTATTTAATAAGTGGCTTTTTTCGGCTTCCAGTGAGGCTTCTAAATATAATTTTTTTGTAAAACCAGGTAAGATGAAATTGTATGCTTATGTATATGCTTT
This sequence comes from uncultured Erysipelotrichaceae bacterium, assembly GCA_951801995.1. GTDB lineage: Bacteria > Bacillota_I > Bacilli_A > RF39 > UBA660 > RUG12867. Next base: position 3,363 of record CATOOY010000034.1, on the reverse strand, counting down.
TATGGGTGCTGCTCTTTTAATTTATACAATGTCTTTTACTATGTTTCTTTTTATCAATATAATTACTCTTATTATTGATGGTATTTTCTTTCTTTATATTAGTTCTTCTCATAAAAGAACAGTTACTGGAAATGAAGAATATCATAAATGGTTGGGACTTAAAAACTTCATGAATGATTTTGGTAATTTTGAAAAAAGAGAACTTCCTCAAATTGAACTTTGGGAAAAATATATGGTATATGCTGTTACTTTTGGGGTTGCTAAAAAATTATCAAAACAAATGAAAATTAAAATAAATGAGTATAATTTAGATAGTTCTTCTATTTATTATGGAAATGATAATTTCTTTATAGATATGCTTTATTTAAATTCTATTATTAGTCATGATGTTGTTTCTGCACATTCTTCTGCTATTACTGCTCAAAATATTGCGTCTTCTTCTAATTCTTCTAGTGGAGGATTTGGTGGAGGATTCTCTTCAGGTGGTGGTTCTTTTGGTGGAGGAGGTGGCGGAGGTCGATTCTAAACCAAATGAAAAGTATGCTTTGTTGCATACTTTTTTACATGATATGATAATTAGAATTGTTGTAATTTGTATAGTTATCTTTAGTCATAACCATATTTTCTAATTTACTTATACGTTTATCTAGCATATTGATTTGTCCTTGCATATTATTTAGATTTGCTTCTATGCTATTTTCTATATTTCCAAAATTATTCATATTTGGATTTGGCATATTTGGATTTGGCATATAACCCATATTCATAGGCATTCCCATATTCATATTTTGCATATATGGATTATTCATCATACAATTTCTATCTTTTTTCATTGTGCATTCTCCTTACTCTAATAAAGTATATGTTTAAAAATGCAAAAAGTGTCATTTTTTGCTTTATGGAATTTACTTGAAATAAAAAGAAGAGATGTGGTATAATAATACTGGTGATAAAGATGAGGCTAAAACATGTAAAAGGTGCTTCCTTAAGGGTGGAATCCTCATCCTATGTAGTGCAAGACCCACAAAAGTATAGAAGTAAGATGCAGTCTTTTTTCCCTAAAAAACAACCTATTCATTTAGAAATTGGTATGGGAAAGGGAAAATTTCTTTTTGAAAACGCTAAAAGAAATGGAGATATTAATTATATTGGAATTGAAAAATATGATAGTGTATTGATAAGGGCTTTAGATAAATTAGAAATGGAACCTTTAGAAAATGTTAAACTATTTTGTATAGATGCAAATATGATAGATACTTTATTTGATCATGAAATTGATTTACTTTATTTAAATTTTTCGGATCCTTGGCCTAAAGAGCGTCATAGTAAAAGACGACTTACAAGTTCTTTCTTTTTAAAAAAATATGATACTATTTTTCAAAATACAAAGAGAATTATTTTAAAAACAGATAATCGTAAATTTTTTGAGTTTTCTGTTAAAAGTTTTACAGATTATGGATATCAAATAGATTCTATTTGTTTAAATTTGTATGAAGAGAATCTTTCTTCTAATATACCTACAGAATATGAGGAAAAATTTCATAAAAAAGGGTATCCTATTTATCAAATAGAAGTGCATAAACAATAGTTTTTACATTAGTTTACAGTCTAGTTTTTAAAAATTTTTGTTTTTATAAAAAGTTTGGTATAATTTATAGTAAGAGTGGTGAGTTATGAAAAAAATCTTAACAATTCTATTTCTAGTAGTATTTGCAACTGGTTGTACTATTGTTAGAATAGATACTAGTAGTATAGATAACATCATTCATGTTGTTTTGTCAAAAGAAAATACACTTTATAACCATATAGGGAGAGGATATAGATATTATGTTCCTAGAGGTGTTACTTATATTGACACAGATGAACTTAATGAAAAACTATATTCGAATGGTACTTATTATTATCTTTATGTAGATGCAATTAGTTATTATCATGAAAAAAAGGTAAATTATAAAGAAAATAAAGATGCTTATTATTCTAAAAAAATTAAAAATAAAGGGAAAGAAGGATATATAGAAATTCATAAAGTAGGAAAAGATAGCTATCATATTTCTTTTACTTATAATTATGCAAGAATAGAAGCGATAGCCCCTAAAAGAGAAATCAATAATATCATTTTAAATTCTTCTTATATTTTATCTACCGTAAAATTTAATTATAAAATAATAAAATTGATGTTAAACAAAGATTATTTTACCAATAAAGAAGAAAAATATGATACATTTACTACTAAAGAACAAAGTAATTACTTTCTAGAATATGTAGATGGTAAAGAAAAATAGAGGTGAATTTTATGGGAATACTCAATAAATTTAAAAATATGTTTACAGAAGAAATAGAAGAAGAAATAGACGAACCAGTGAAAAAAGAAATGATTAGTGTAGAAATACCTTCTCCTATTGAAAGAGAAAGAAAAACGATAAAAGAAAAAGAAGAAAAACCTACTCCTAAGGTTGATAGAATTGTAGAAAATAGGGAAATACGTCCTTCTAAAAAAGATGTTTCTCCTACTAGAACTAGAGAGAATACTACTTCGCCTAGAAGGGAAGAGGTTCTTTCTAAACCTAAGGAAGAAGAAAAGTTTACTTTTCCAGTATTTTTTGATGATGATGACTTTGATACATTGGATAAAAAAGTTGAAAAGAAGGAAGAAAGAAAAGTAGAACCTTATGGTGGAAAGAAAAAAGAAATAAAAAAAGAGGATACTTCTAAAAAATTTAAACCTACTCCTATTATATCTCCTATTTATGGTGTACTTGATAAAAATTACAAAAAGGAAGATATTACTAATAAAATCAATAAAACATCGTCTAGTAGATCACACAAGGAAATGACAATTGATGATCTTCGTAAAAAAGCCTATGGTACTTTAGAAGATGATTTGGAAAGTGGTTTATTAAACGATACAGCTTATGATAAACCTGCTGTATTTCGAGAAGAAACAGATATGTTTGATGACCTTAGTATGTTTGAAGATGATTTTCTTACACCACCTTATGAAACAAGAAGTGCTAATACAGAAGAAAATATGGTAAAACAAGAATTAGAGAAAAATGTAGATGAAAAGGCAGAAACAGATTTATTTAACTTAATTGATTCTATGTATGAGAAGGGTGATAGATCATGAATTGTTTAGAACAAACACTTCCTATCATAATTTATATACTACTTATCATATTATTAATTGTCTTAATTATTTTTCTTATTAGATCACTTGCTCTTTTAGGGAAAGTAGACCGAGTTGTAAATGATGTGAGTGATAAGGTAAATCGTTTAGAAGGATTATTTAGTGTTATTGATAATGCTACAGATGTATTTGCGATGATGGGTGATAAAGTTGTTGGTCTTATTGTAGGTGGAATT
>CATOOY010000033.1 GCA_951801995.1 uncultured Erysipelotrichaceae bacterium | reverse complement strand
AAACTCTACAAGCAAAACAGAAAAACCATTATATAATAATCACTTCCATATAATAAATATTAAAAAATCAAAAAGTTATTCTAACTTTATTAAACCCTTCGCACAGAAAGAATACGATTTCCATAAGATACATACTCACTTACATTACTTACAATAACACCTTTTTTAGGATTTGCAGCATGTATCATATTTCCACCACCTATATAAATAGCACTATGTGTAGGAGTTCCATAAAAATTCGTACTAAAAATGAGAATATCCCCAGGCATTGTCTCTTCTAAAGAAACAGGCATCCCCATATAAAGTTGCCCACTCGTAGTTCTTGATATAGAAATTCCATTCATACCAAATACATAAGATACAAATCCAGAACAATCAAAACCAGAAAGCGAATTACCACCTGAAATATAAGGAAATCCAACCAATGAATGTGCCATTTGTATAATTTTTTCCTTTGAACCACCTACTACAGTATTCATGTTAATATTACTAGCATCCATGATAGTAGAAGAAGATAAAAGCAATTCATTCTTTTCATAAATAGGTTCTTCTACCTGAATAGTAAAAGATTTAGAAGATAAATTACCATGTTTATCTAAAGCACGTATATTTACAGAATATACACCAGCAACAGAAGAATCAAAATTAGTTTCATAAGTATAATAATTTCTCTGATTTTCCGTTATATTCTCTAAAGGTACATAATTTAATTTCCCATCTACCAAATCATAAACAGATGTAATATTAGAAACAGGTTCAAATAAATCTCCAACAGATAAAGAAACAACATCTTCCTTTATTTCTATTTCAGGAGCTTTTGTATCTTTTATTTCCACTTTAAAAGAAAAATTTCGTTGAACACCATTTTTAGTAACTTGCAAAACTACCTCTTGCATTCCTATATTCATAGGATCTAAATTTCCTTTAGTAATTTTCACATTTCCAGAAGAATTCTCTACAAATTTTTCAACATCATAATGACTTGTCCCATATTCAATCATAGGTTTATCCATAAAAGTAACAGATAAACTTTCAAAAAGTTTTCTATCCTGTTCTTGCTTATTATATACATATATAGTAATGAAGTATGAAAGAATTAGAAAAGAAACAAAAGAAAAACGTTTCCAAACTACCATCCCCTTACTCCGATCTGTTTTCATGATTTTGTACACTCTCCTCTAGGCAAGGCATATTATAACACAAAAGATTTTATCTGTAAAATTAGAAATAATATATTATACACTACCTATTTATACTTCAAGTTCTTCTTTTTCTGAATATCTTCTTGTAAATTTCCATAACCAAAATAACAAAAAAAGATAAAATAAATAGGAAAAACATATGGAAAATAGGAATACGACTCGTTTCCAAAAATAAACTAAAAATCGGCACTTCACATACAACAATCTGTAAAAAAATTGCGAAAAAAATACTAAATAAAATAAGTGGATTCGTAAATAATGACATCTTAAATACCGATTTTTTTTCACTACGACAATTCAAAACATGCATATTTTGCATAAATACCATAAGTGTCATAATATAGCCACGTGCAGTAATAAGATCCATATGTGCAAAATCTATAAGATAAATCCATGTCAGAAAAACAAGAATTCCCATAGTTCCACCTGATAAAAGAACTTCTATAAAAAGAGCTTTATTAAAAATAGACTCAGAAGATCCCCTTGGTTTTTCTTCCATAATACCATCTTCTGCCTTTTCAAAAGATAAAGCAAAATCTTGTAAACCATCTGTTACAATATTAAGCCACAAAAGTTGAATAGCAACAAGAGGCATAGGATAATCAAATAAAATAGCAAGCATAAAGAAAAGTACCTCTGCAATGCCACAGGAAAGAAGCATGTAACTTACTTTCCTAATATTACTATAGGCATTTCTGCCCTCTTTTATACCTGCAACAATAGATTGAAAATTATCATCTGTAATAATCATAGAAGCCGTTTCTTTAGCAACATCCGTTCCACTTCCCATCGCAATACCTATATTAGCAGCTTGCAAGGCTGGTGCATCATTTACACCATCACCTGTAACAGCAACAAACTGTCCATCCCGTTTAAAAGATTCAATGATTTTTAATTTATCCATAGGTGTAACCCTTGTAAAAACACTCTTTTCTTTTATAAAATTATCAAAAGCCTGATTTCCCTCTTGTAACTTTTCAAAAATTTCTCTACCAGAAGTTACTTCTGCATCTGTTTCTACCATACCAAGTTCCTTAGCAATAGAAAAAGCAGTAAAAGGATGATCTCCAGTAATCATCACAACACGTATTCCTGCTTTTTTACACTCTGCAATAGAAGATTTTACTTCTAATCGAATAGGATCGATAAAACCAACCATTCCTGCAAAAATAAGCTTAGGAATATCTTCCTCCACATATTCTTCTTTTTCTATTACATTTTGCTCATAAGCAAGAGCAATGACCCTATACCCTTCTTTAGCAAGATTATCATTTTGTTTCTTTAAAAAAGCCTTATCAATATCTTTTATCTGTTTATTATCCATCACCCTATTACAAAAAGAAAGAACTTTTTCAAAAGAACCCTTTATTGCACAATAGGAAACTCCATCTTCCTTATAAAAAATAGCAGAGTACTTATTTTGTGATTCATAAGGAATCATTCCCATATTTTCTATATTAACATCTTGTATTCCACATTTAAAAGCCAAAGCACGAAAAGCAACATCAATAGAATCTCCAAAATAAGAAAAAGTATCCCCCTCTTTTGTAAAGGAAGATTCATTATTTATCATTCCCAATTTAGATATCCATTCTGCTTCATCCATATTACCCTTTTGACAAATAACTTTTCCACAATCATTATAACCTACACCACTGACTTCAAAAAAATCACCATTAGGAAGCAAAATTTTCTTAGCCGTTTGCTCATTTACAGTAAGGGTTCCTGTTTTATCAGATGCAATTACAGTAGAACTTCCTAAACTTTCCACAGAATTTAATTTTTTTACAATAACATTCTTAGAAGCCATACGATTAGACGCTATTGTAAGTGCCATAGTAAGAGCAAGTGGCAGGCCTTCTGGCATAGCAGAAACAGATAAAGCAACAACAGACAAAAAAATCTGACTCATTTCTGTATTTTTAAAGACAAGTAAGACAGTAAGAAAAAAGGCAACAAAAATAATAAGAAAACTAATTTGACGAGAAAATTTTTCCATACGAATAGTAAGTGGAGACTTCGTTTCCTTCGTATGATTTACTTTATCTGAAATTTTCCCAATCTCTGTATTCCTCCCTACCTCACATACAACAGCACTCGCTCTACCTGTTAAAACAATAGTTCCTGCATATAGCATATTCTTTCGTTCAGAAAGAAGAGTTTCCTCTTTCAAAATAGTAACTTCTTTTTCTGTTCCTATACTTTCCCCAGTTAGAATAGACTCATTTACAGTAAAATTAGCACATTCCAAAATACGCATATCAGCACATATTTTATCACCAGGTTCTAATAAAACAACATCCCCTATTACAATTTCACTAGCATCTACTTGCATTTCTATATCACGTTGCACTTTTACATGTACTCGTATCATAGAAGCAAGCGATTCTGCATTTATACTAGCCTTCCATTCCTGAAAACTCCCCATCAAAAGATCAACTATTATAATAAAAGAAATAGCAATCCCATCCACTATTTCCCCTATAAAAAACGAAAAAATAGTAGCAATTACCAAAAGGAGTACAATAGGATCCACAAGTTGTTTTACTACTATTTGAAAAAAAGAGTCCTTTCTTTTACGAGGCAATACATTTTTTCCATATTTTTGAAGACGTATATAAGCTTCCTTAGAAGACAATCCCCTAAAACTACTTTCTAATATATTTAAAACAGCATCCTCCCCTAAACTATGCCACTTTTTCATTTTTTCTCTCCCTTTTCTTTAATTTAATGAGCCAATTCTCCAAATTGTTATTCTTACTTCTACCATCCAAATAACCAATAATCGAAAAAACCAAAGCTCCAATAAAATTAACAAACAAATCATTCATGGTATCAATAAGTCCAATATCTAAATAACCACCATAATCCCATCTTTCACCATTTACAACAACATCTTCTATTTTTAAATGATGAACTCGATTTAAGTTTTTTTCATCAAAAGTAACAGAATGTATTTCTGTAATAATAGTATCCTTTTGCATATCCAATTTAAAAATACTATCCATACCATACTCAAAAAATTCCCAAAACACCCCAATAGTCATAGAAAAACAAAAAGCTACAATAGATACAAATAAAGGTGATAAATCAATAGCTACTTTATCACTATCATTTAAAATTTCAATAAGAGAAAGACCTATAGCCCCCATAATAAATCCATTAATTGTATGTAAAACAGTATCCCAATGTGGAAATAAAGTATAAAAAGAATTAATTTCTCCAAGAATTTGTGCTGCAAAAATAAAAAGAAATATTATAATTTCCATCATACTTGGAATATCAATTTGAAAAGTTTCTTCTATCATAGCAGGTATTAAAAATAAGAATAGAGTCAAAACACATAAAAACACATTTTCGTAATTTCGATCAAATAAATTTAAAAGAAGAATCAAAATAACAATGAGACGTAAAGAAAAATAAACAAAAAAAGATTTTTTTCTATAATTTTTCACATATCCTTTTTTTTTCATATCCATCCACCTACTTTACATTTATTGTATCAAACGTGATAGAGATTGTCGAGTAAAATTTAACTTTTTCATACATGCTTTCTTATATTTTGAGAAAAATAGAAGTAAGGAGATATTCTATGAAAAGTATAAACAAAAAGAAAGCATATTGTCACATTATTTCAAATATAATTCATTTTTTATTTATAATTTTACTTTTTATATTCATCATTTTAGGTTTACAAAAAGGTATATTTACAAATGATAAATATATGAAAGATTTCTTAAAAAATATTGGCTTTTGGGCACCACTATTCTTTATTTTTATCCAAATTATACAAGTTATTTTCCCTATTATACCAGGAGGAGCCACCTGCTTAGTAGGCGTTATTCTATTTGGACCCATTCTTGGATTTTTTTATAATTATATTGGACTTACAATAGGTTCACTCCTAGCCTTCTTTCTATCAAAAAAATATAGTTTAAAAATTATAAATTTACTTTTCAAAGAAAAAAATATCCACAAATATATGAATATTTTAGAAAAGAAAAACTTTCAAAAATTTTTCTTATGGATGATTATCCTTCCAGGAGCACCTGATGATTTACTTTGTTATCTAATAGGTCTAACACCTATCCAAACAAAAGATTTTTTAAAAATTATTTTTTTAGGAAAACCTATATCACTTTTAGGATATAGTTTTGGAATAATACTCTTACCTACACTCTTTTAAAGATGATAACGAGAAAGGAAAGAAGATAAAATTTTTTTATAAGCAGTAGAACTTTGCAAAAAAGAAAGTCCATGATCTCCTTCTAAAAAATAAAGTTCCTTAAATGATGGATTTTCGAAATAAAGCGCTTTACTCATAATTGAAGGAACAAAATCATCATCCTTACTATGAATAAACAAAGTAGGAAGTGTATTTTTAGATATTTCTTTTAAAGCAGAAATATTCCAAAGTGTTACACCCGTTCGAATTTTAGCAACAAAATTTATAGCAAACAAAATTGGATAAGAAAGAATTCCAAAACGAAAATGAAGATGATAATATAAAATATCATAAACACTAGTATAAGCACTATCACTAACAATAGCACATACATTTTTAGGAAAAGAAAAACGCAAAGAAAGAAAAATAGAAACAGCTCCCAAAGATACACCATGTAAAATAATAGAAGAAGAAGCATCTTTTTTCAAAATATAAGCAATAAAAGAAGCAACATCCAAACTCTCCCATTTACCAAGAGAAAGGAAAGTTCCACCACTTTTTCCATGACAACGAAGATCCACAAGAAGTACATGATAACCCATATCATGATAATACTTACCTAAAATAGCAAGACTTGTAGAATCCCTCAAATAATCATGTACAAGTAGTACCCACTTGTGACCACTATTAGCAAAATAATAAGCATGATTCTTAACATGATCTTTACTCATAATATAAATTTCTTCCATGTCACTATGCTTCTTCAAAGACTGAAAACAGCTTTGTGACTCTCTTACATATCTAGCATAGACGTCTCTTTCCAAAATATCTATATTTTTCGTATTTATTTTTTTTATATTTAAAATACTATTATAAAAAAGATTTCCAACACATATCCAAAGAATAAAAATAATAAGAAAAAACAAACTCATATAAAATCAAACAACGAAAAAAGAGCATATTAAACACTCATAAGTTCATTTTCTTTTGCCTTTAATTTTTCTTCTACTTCTTTATTATATTTTTGAATAAGTGTTTGAATAGAAGACGAAGCATCTTTTTTATTATCTTCTGGAATATCTAACTTCTTTATATCATTATTTGCATCCTGTCTAATATTACGTAAGTGTATCTTTGCTTCTTCTGCTATTTGTTTAGCTTGTTTTACATATTCTCTTCTAGTATCTTCTGTTAAAGCAGGTATATTTAAAATAATTACTTCCCCATTATTATTAGGGGTAAGACCAATATTGGCTTCATAAATAGCCTTTTCAATTGCTGATAAAATAGAACGATCAAAAGGTTTAATACAAAGCTGTCTAGCCTCAGGAATAGAAATATTAGCAAGTGTTTTAAGAGATGTATCTGTTCCATAATAAGAAACCATTACTTTATCTAAAATTGCAGGATTCGCTCTCCCAGCACGAATATTAGAAAGTCTTCTTTCCATACTTTCTAAAGCCCCCATCATCTCCATTTCAGCTTCTTTTAAAATTGTATCCATATTTTCATCCTTTCATTATTAATATTATAATATATTTCCTATATTTATACAATCATTTCTTATATCTTTTTAAAGAGAAATTATCCATTTTAAAAAGATATGTAGTATAATAAAAGTGGTGATAGTATGAAAAAAAGAAGAATAAAAAGAAAAGGAATCATAATAATACTTACTATTTTATTGTGTACTATTCTAACCATATGTCTTTACAAATTTATACAATATCGAAAAAGCGATAATTATAAACTAAAACAAAAAGGTTACACTGAAGAAGAGATAATCCTTTTTGAAAAAAAATTAACAAACAAAGATATTATATTAACGCAAAAATATAATAAAAATATTTCAAAATTTATAAACCAAAAATATTTTATAGAAAAAAATTTAAAAGAATATTTAAAATATTTAGAAGAAGACCCAACCAAAAAAACAAAAGAGATAATAACCATTATCAATACAGGAATTCACAAAGAAACCTATGAAAATATAAAAAAAGCAGATATTTCTAAAAAAGAACAAATATTAGTAAATAAATATTACTATTTAGAAGAAAACTTCCCAAATGAAGAAGAATTAATAACTGTAGCATCTAAATATGCCTATGCCAATATAAAAATCAGAAAAGAAATATATTCACATTATCAAAAAATGTGGGAAAGTGCAAAAGAAGATGGTATTACCCTAATTATAACATCTGGTTATAGAAGTTATGAAAAGCAAAAAAAAGCATACAATTCCTATAGTGATACAAGAGGAGAAAGTTATGCTGACAAAGTAGCAGCACATCCAGGCTTCTCAGAAACACAAACAGGACTAGCTATTAATTTAACAGCTAAAGGAACCACAAAAGCAGACTTTGCAAATTCTGACGCATACAAATGGTTACAAGAAAATGCAGCAGATTATGGATTCATTTTAAGGTATCCAAAAGAAAAAGAAAACATTACTTTATTTAAATTTGAACCCTGTCATTATCGTTATGTAGGGAAAAAAATAGCAAAACAAATAAAAAAAGAAAACATAACATTTGAAGAATACTATGCATACTATTTAAAATAATTATAAAAAAGAAAACATATAATAAAATAGAGGTGACTATATGAAAAAGTATATAGCATACCTTTTATTAATTTTTATATTAAGAGGAGATGGCGTGATGACATTTTATAAAAATATAAAAAGAATCGAAAATCCAGAAGATATTTTAGTTCTTGTAAATAAAAACAACAAACTAGATAGCACCTATATTCCAAAAGATTTAGAAAAAATCAGCATTCATTATGCACACGAAGAAAAATACTTACGAAAAGAAGCAAAAGAAGCATTCGAAAAAATGAGTGAAGAAGCAACAAAACAAGGTTACCATGTAGTAGCAGTCTCTACATATAGAAATTATGAATATCAAGCCAATCTATATAAAAATTATGTGGAAAAAAAAGGAACAGAATATGCAGATTCATGTAGTGCTAGAAAAGGACATTCTGAACATCAAACAGGACTTGCTGTAGATGTAGAAGGAGAAAATAAAGATTATGATCTTTTTGAGAACACAAAAGAATTCGATTGGATGAACAAAAATGCACATCTTTATGGATTTATCCTAAGATATCCACAAAATAAAACCAACATAACGGGTTTTAAGTTTGAACCTTGGCACTATCGCTATGTAGGAAAAGAAATAGCAAAAAAAATATATGAAAAAAAAATAACACTAGAAGAGTATTTAAAAAATCCCTTCTAGTGTTTTTTCAAAAATGCCAACTTGAAATCCATTTACGCTGTTCCAAATCCTCCACTCCGATTTTTACACCAGATACAACAGGAAAAAAATAAAAGAAAAAGAAACAAGCAAGAACAAGGACAAAAAAATAGAAATAATTATTTTTTACCTTCTCAGTAATAGCAACAATTAAATAAACAAGTGATAAAAAAGTAAAAGGTAAAAGAGGAAAATAATGATAAAGAAACATACCTCTATTAATACGAAAATAAGGCAAAAACATACACAAATAAATTATAAACAAAAAAAGAGCATTTTTATCTTTTTTAAAACATTTATAAAAAAGGTAAACAAGCGAAATAGTACTAAACCACCACAAAATAGGATTGCCAAATCCACTAATAGTACTTTTTGTCACACCAATAACTTTAACATAATACCATACAGGCTTTAACATAAAAGGCCATGTATAAAAAGAAGAATAAAAAGGATGATCCTCTTTTAAAGTAGAATGATAATCATACATATGAGAAGTAATTTCAAATATCTCCTTTATATTTCTAGTTTGATAATATTCCATATTAGGAAAACATAAATAAAAAGCTATATAAAGAAAAATAGGAAGAAAAACAAAGAAAAGAATACAGAATCCTAAAATTTTCTTTCCTTCTACTTTAACCTGTTTATTTTGCAAATAATTTCTAAAAAAATGAATAAAGAATAAAATAGCAAGCGCAAAGGCAGCAAAACAGCCTGTCCACTTTACACAAATAGCAAGACTCATAAAAAGACTGGAACAAAATAAACGAATAATTTTAGAAAGAAAAGAAGCATCTTTTAAGAGAAAATATTCATACATAAATAAAAAGGAAAGCAAAACAAACAAAACAAGAAAACTATCCACAGTAGCCATCCTAGTATGTGCAAAATGAAATCCATCCATTGCAATAAATAAAGAAGCTAATACTGCATATTTCGTTTTTTGAAACATTCTTTTTGCAAATATATAAAGAATCGGTATCATAAGAATACCAGCAATATTCCCCATCAAGCGATAATAAAAAGGCGCCATCTGAAACAAGAAAATAGGAAATGATATAAGTAATTTCCCCAAAGGTGGATGAACCCACTCATAAGCACGAAGTCCATTCGCATATTCATAAGCAGTTCGAGCAAAATAAACTTCATCAAAGTAAGTACTATTAAAATAACTAATTTCTTTAGGAATAGTATTTTGTTCATCAATAAGTTTTTGAAATTGCTTATTTTTCGTCTGTAAAGAAATCATTTCATCATAAGAATCATACAAAGCAATCTCACCAATATAACTTTCCTTCTCTATTTCCAAACGAATATATTTCACTTGTTTTTCCACACGCATATCATTCCAGGAAAAAACAAAAACATCACGAATAGGTTCCAAATATGTATAAGATTTTCCATCAGTAGATATAGATACTTTCACATTTTCTATTTTATGACCTGTAAAATATCGAATTTTACTTATTTCTTGTACCTCATCCAACATAAAAAGGACATCTGTATCTGTAACAAAAGTATTAGGATTAGAAAAAGAACCTAACCTATAAAAAGAAAGACAAGCATAGAAAAAAGTAATAACAATAAGGAAAACAAAATCTATTTTTTTTAATTTATTTTTTTTATCCACAAAAATCATCCTATCTATCTTTATTATATATCAAAAAAGAAAATAAAAAAAGAAGTATAAACTTCTATCGAATAGAAAAAATTATAAAAAGCACAATCAAAATAGAATTAAGGATAAAAGCAACTAAAACTCCTCTTTTAACTTTTAAATTAAACTTCTTCTCCTCTTCCTTTTCATCTTTAAATAAATGGGAAGCTATATTTCTAGAAGAGATAAGTGATTTTCCTTTTTCAAACAAATCATCTACTTCTCTTTTTTTCTTTTCTGTTTTTAGAAAAGAAGGTTCTACATTAGAAGAACCTCTTGTCTCAGAATGACAAGTTAAATCTTTTAAATCCCTTAAATGAGACTCTTGTTTTTCTAATATATCTAAATGATCTGTAATTGTATCCACTAGTTCTTCTATTTTATCTTTTTCTTCTATTTCCTGATCATATTGTCTTTGAACCATTAAATCAAAAGGATCATAATGAACATCATCCAAAAAGGAATAAAGACTTTCCCTTGATTCTATTTTCTTTTTTGGTTTAGGTAAATATAAATCATCTAAAGATTGCTTACGTGCATCAAAATCTTGAAATAAGCGATATATTTTTGCAAGGTCTTTCTCTGTTGTTTTATCAAGTTCAGAAATAGCATCATACAAATTTTGGTTTTTTTGGCTACGTTCAGTAGCGTAATCTTGTTCACTATGATATTTTTCTACTCGACTAGCCATATTATCACCTAGTTAAATCATATCATATTTTTAAAATTTTGATGGATATTTTATCAAAAATATCCTTTTATTTATTGACAAAAAAATACATATTTATACAAAAATAGAAAGAAAATACAGTGAAAATAAGCTTTTTATTTTTTTCATTAAAATATGTATATTGACAATTTTTGACACATGAAAAATGTTGTGTTTACACATTCTATAAAAAATTATGCTATTATATAGATAGGATGTGATAGTATGGTAAAAAATATTTTATTGATTGTAATTGCAATCATACCTGTTACTTTTTTACTTAAAATTGCCTTTGAAAAAGACAAAATTGAAAAAGAACCATTTTTATTATTGTTTCGGCTCTTCACTTCTGGAATTATATCGGCAGTTATTGTTCTATCCATATCAAAAGCATTAAAAATGATAATAAATACAAACAATATAGTATATAGTTCTTTTATTGAAGTGGCCTTTGTAGAAGAAGTGTGCAAATGGATATGTATATATATAATTACATGGAAAAATAAAGAATTTAACTATAAATTTGATGCAGTAGTATATAGTATATTTGTTTCATTGGGATTTGCTCTTGTAGAAAACATAGGCTATGCTTTCACTTATGGACTTACTACCTCCCTACTAAGAGCTATTGTATCTGTACCATGTCATACATTTTTTGCAATATATATGGGATATTATCTAGGAATAGCAAAAATGTGCTATACAAAAAATAATAATAAAGAAGGGTCTATTTATACCATTTATAGTCTACTAGTTCCTACTGCACTCCACGGAATATATGATTACTGTTTAATGGGAGGAAATGATGGATTCTACATATTATTTATAGGTTTTATTATTACATTATATATATTTGCTATAAAAACATTAAATACATCATCCAGTATGGACATGGCGTTAGAACAAAAATAATGGAATCCATTATTTTTTTATTATGCAAAGAAAAACCAATTCAAATAATGAACTGGCTTTTTTATTACTTAGAAATCGTATATTCTACAGTATATTCAGTGGCTGTATCTGTTAAAACAGTTAAATTAGATTCTGTAATATTCGTTTTAAAATAACTATTTAAATCAGAAACAGTCTTAAGTACACTAGCTTTATCACTATGTGAAATATGTATTTTTAAAGAAGTACCTACATTAGTAAATGTAACATTCATTCCATTTGCAACAGAAACTGGTGTAATCGTAACTTTATTATATAAAGGATCTTTTTTAATATCAGAAGATATCTTAACAATAAGATAACGATTACCATCTTGCTGTACAAAATAATCAGTAAATGACTGAGGCGTAGTAGCTGTATTGTTTCTAGTAACAGAAGCAGCTATATCGGCTCTATTATATATAGTTTTAACAATATCAGTAGATATTCCCATAGATGTTGCTGTCAAATTTAAAGTATTTCTAAAACTTGTATAAAGCATAGTATCATGATCACTAAACGCAATACAAGGTGTTTTTTCAACTGTAGAAAGTGCCATACTTAAAAGTAAGCTTTTATCCATACGAACATTACTATGGAATGAAGTAGCATTATACTCTCTTAATGTCAAACCAATAATTCTACTTCCATTTAATATAACAGAATAGATTCCACCATTACTTGCAATATAATCATAAACAAGTGTAGCAGATGTAGGACTAGTTGGATAAAGATAAGTGTTTAAATAATGTTTAAGTGCCTGATTTAAACGAACTTTTGTATTTGTAGAAAAATAAACATAAGTAACAGATCCACTAGACTGTGTACTTTGTAAATAGGTTCTAGCATATCCTACAAAATTATTCAATACTTTAAAAGTATATTTATCTGTAGCTTGATCATACTCAATAGAAAATCCTTCTAATATATTAAAATTGTTAGGATTTTTAAGAGAAGCTTCATTTGGATAAGTTTTAGTCAAATAAGCTAAAATAGCATCTTTATATCCAACTTTTGTAGAATAAGTATTTACCCATTCCAAGAATTTTTGATATAAATTAGAAGAAGATATAGGGCCACTAGAATCCACCATTTCATTTACTCTCTCCAAATATTCCTCATAACTTTCTTTATAAGAATATTTTCTATAAAGAAAATTTTGATTTATTTCCTTTATACTAGCAGTAACTGTAGAAGTAAAATCTACAACATCAGCACTCTTATCAATAAGACAAGAAATATATACATAATTTTCTGTATCTCTATTAGCATCCTTTGTATAAGAAATAATACGAGACTGTGCTGAAGGTTCTGTAACTGTTGTAGCAGAAGCAGGAACAACTTTATCAAAAGTACAAGCATTTGGTATTGTTATTTGATAAGAATCTGTTTCATCTTTTCTTACCACATTACTAGGCTTAAAAGAAAAACTAAACTTAGCTAATTGTGGAGCAGCACTACTCAAATTCATAGAAAGTTCATTATATAAATTATATAATTGAGATTGATATACAAGAGAATTATCTTCTGCACGTGAAAAATAAGAATAAGTACTAGGAAATTTCGTTGAAACAATACTTCCTAAAATTAGAAATGTATAAAAACATATTCTCAACATTTTTTTATTATTTTTCATTTATATCACCCCTTTCTATTTTTTTTGTGTAGCTGAATAACCAACACTTAAAGCATCAAATACTGTTTTTTCATCAAAAATATATTTAGAAACACCATTCTCATTTATAATTCCATTTACTACTTTACAGTCAGAAGAAACTGCTTTACATCCTTCTTTATTATAGTCAATAACTTTCTCATCATAAGTTACAATTACTTTATATTTTGTAATTTGTTTTTGACCTGCTATAGCAGTATCTGTAAAACTTATTGTTTTATTAGCTGTTGTATTTTTACTAATAATATTGATTGGATCATTATTAACACCTGGCATTTTTTCAACACTTTTTATTTTGAAATGTCTATCTACATTAACAGTTAAAATAAGATCCACACTTACCTCAAGCTCACTACCATCAATAGCAAAGTAATATTCCATTTCACCAAATGGACGATATTTAACTGGTTTATCTTTTCTATTTTTTTCACATATTTCGTCATCACAGTACATAAGATTTAACCCAAAATTAGATACTCTTGCACTATCATCACTACTAAACATATTGGATATGTATCTAGAATAGGTTATTACAGTAGTAAAAATCCCCATACACAATACATACATAAATACCCATTTTTTAAGATTATTTTTAAAATATTTACTCTGTAATAATCCTTTCATTTTTTTCACCTACTTATTC
>CATOOY010000032.1 GCA_951801995.1 uncultured Erysipelotrichaceae bacterium | reverse complement strand
TATAAATTACTATAATTATGATAGAATTAAAGTAAAATTAAAAGGACTGTCTCCTGTAAAATACAGATTACAATCCTCTAATTAGAAACTATTAATAAACTGTCCAACTTTTGGGGTTCAGTTCAAAAGGTTTTCTTTTTTTTTATTTACCATTTTATATATATAATAAGCAACCATAGCACTTAATATTCCTG
Organism: uncultured Erysipelotrichaceae bacterium; assembly: GCA_951801995.1. Classification (GTDB taxonomy): domain Bacteria; phylum Bacillota_I; class Bacilli_A; order RF39; family UBA660; genus RUG12867. The sequence continues at coordinate 14,232 of CATOOY010000032.1, read as the reverse complement.
ATGTAAAGTGAACAATTAAGTCATAATAAGCTATTTTTCCATATAGTTTCATAATAGAACCTAAAAAATAAGCAAAAAAGATAAAAATCATATAAAGTGATTCTAACATGTCTGGAATTTTTACTTTTCCTATTTTTTGAATAAAATAAGGAAAAAGCGCTACTGGGGTTACTGTTATTATAATTAAAAGTTGATAAAAATCCTTTTCTCTTATTACTTCTACTGCATAATACAAACTTCCTAGAAGTATAATTCCAAATATAATCTTATTCCATATATTCATTTTTTTCATTATCTAGACTCTCCATTTCTACTTCATTAATTGTATGAAATCTTTTTGTAATTTTATCTGTTGTAGTGTGAATTTCTTTTACATCTTTACTTACTATATCTATACTTTTTGATAGTTTGTCCCATCTTTCTTTATAACGATTGAATTCTATTGCAAGCATGGAAAGTTCTTTATGAATTATACTTGTATATTTATCTCTTTCTATATTTTTCATAATGACTTCAATTGTTGTAAGGGTACTAATTAAAGTAGTGGGAGAAGTTATCCAAACTCTTTTCTTATAAGCATAATCAATGACATCTGTATAGTATGCTGATACTTCGGCAAATATGGCTTCTGCTGGTAAAAATAGTATAGCTTGGTCAGATGTTACATCTTTAATAATATATTTATTTGCAATAGCGTCTATATGTTTTTTCATATCTATTTTAAATGCTTTTCTAGCATTTTCTCTTATTTCTGTACTATTTTTTTTGTCTATCATTATTCTATAATTTTCTAGTGGAAACTTAGAATCTATTCCGATTAGGCCTAATGGGCTTGGTGCAAATAAGGCACAATCTACAATTGTTCCATTTGGAAAACTATATTGCATTTTATATATTTTATCATTGTTATCTCCAAAAATATTACTCATTATATTTTTAAGATTTACTTCTCCAAAGATTCCTCTTGTTTTTTTATCTGTTAAAACACTTTGCAATGATACTATATCTGTGGATAGGGAATCTATCTTTTTTTGGGCTTCATCTATTTTAGAAAGACGTTCTAGAATAGATGTAAAGGTTTTATTCGTCTTTTCAAAATTTTCATCTAATCTTTCATTTACTTTATCGCTTATCATTCTTAATCTATTTTCCAATTTTTCATTTACATTGCTGAAATCATTATTCATGTTTTTGGTAAGATCGTTTTTAAATTCTCCTAATTCTTTTACTATATTTACTTCTAATCTACTTATTTTATCTTCTATTTCATTTTTAGGAGTTTTAAATAGGGAAATGATATTTATTATTAATATAGCAATTAAAAGAAAAATTATTATATACTCCATTTTTTTCCTCCTTTATGGGTTTGGAGAGATAGTAGGTGTTGGGTCTACTTCATCTGGCTGTTCTGTAATAGTTTGTTTTTGGCTATCTGTATTTTGTGAACTTGGATTTGGACTTGGTGTTACTGTTGGTTTTGGACTTGGCGTTTTAGTTGGAATTGGTGTTTTGGGATATGTAATATTGACATATTTACAATCTTTTTCTTGTACAAAACATTCTAGACATTTTAGATTCTCATCGGTTGTACTTACTATTCTTATTGTCATCTCTACAATATTTACTACTAGAAAAACAAAAATAGCAGCTACTAGACGAGATAAAAAAGCTTGTTTTGACTTTTTTATTTGTTCATCTGGCTTACCTAATACTACTTTTCCAAAGTCTAACATTCCCATTATAATTAATAAGATGGGTACTACGTATTTAATAAGTGTAATAATACTACGTATAACTCGTACTGCCTGATATGGAATATAAATATCTTCTTTACATGTTAGATATGATTCATCTGTTACTTTCTTTTCTGCTACTTCTGTTATTATTCTACTATCTTCTAAAAGAAAAATATTTCTTTGTATGGGTACTTGTGCTTTTACTATGTTTGGAATACAGAAAAGACTTATTATAAATAAAATTTTTATTTTTTTCATCCTATCACCTATTTAAGTATATCATTTTTTCATGAAAAAAAGAAGATTTCCCTTCTATTTTTCCATAATCCATCCTTCATATCCTTCTTTTATGTTTACTACTTTAAAACCTCTTTTTGCTAGGTACATGCATGCGCTTATGCTTTTGCTACCTTTTTGACAATATAGATAATATGTTTCCTTATAGTTTAAATACTGTTTTGGCTCTAAAATAAGTTTTTCAAAAGGGATGTTGATTGCTCCCTCTATATGATTATCGTTGTATTTTTCTACACTTCGAAGATCAATAATGGGAACATTTCCTATTTTTTCTAGAAGATTATTAATAGAAATACTAGATACCATCTTATCACCCTACTATATTATATGAAAATATAGTAAGATGGTATCATTCTTCGTCATCTAGGAAGAAATCATCAAAAAATTGGTCATCTGTAATTTCTTCATCTACTGATAAAGATGCGTTTGGTTTTTCTTTTGGTGTTTCTTCAGGCATTCTTTCAATTACAGAAGGCATTGGTGGAACTACCATGTCTACAGGTACAGATGGAAGTGGTGATGTAATTAACTTCTCCATTTCTGCTTGCATCTGTGGAGGCATATTGGGTCTTTCTACTGTTTTAATTTCTTTTTCTTTCTGTGTTGTTTGTTTTAATTTTTCTTGTCTTTCTTCTTCCTCTAATTCTGCTATTTTAGCATCGATTCTTTTAATTAGATCATCTACATCAAATCCATCACCTGATGATTCTGGCATTCCTTTTGGTGGGAATGGGGGTATACTTGGCATATCGGGTATTTTAGGCGTACCCATTGACATGTTTGGCATAGGATTCATTCCTGTGTTTGATTTTGGTGAAGAAGGACCTAATAATTCCCTCATTTTTTCTTCTTTTTTTACTTCTACATACTTTTTGATATCAAATGTTTGTACAGGTTTCTTTTCTCTTTGTGGATAAGGTGCTTTTGGATATTCTTTTCCCCAATTCATTTCAAAGTTTGGTGTCAATTTTGTTTTAAATGGCATCATACGAATACGTAAAACAATTATATTCCACATAGGAAGTCTTTGGAGATCACTTACAGTTACAAGTGGTGTAGAGGCTGTTTTATCTTTTTCTTTAGATTTTACTTCTCCACACATTTTGCTTATTTCTTCTAAGGCAGATAATTCTGAACTAATTAGATAAACAATGTTTCCACAGTTTCCTTTAATTGTCTCCCCATTTTCTTTCCCATACACATCATATAATTGAGCGAAGTTTTGAATAATAAAGTTAAATCGGATATTTCTAGAACGAGCTGCGGTTACCATGGTTGTTACATCTTTTAAAGGTGGCATATTGGCAAACTCATCTAGAATAAAGTTTGTTCGATGTGGTAGTTTTCCACCTGATTCTTGCGCTACAGCGATAAGTGTTTCATAACATTGCTTTAGGAAAATAGTTACCAGTGAATGATATGTCTTTTTTTCATCTTGTATTACTAAGAAAACGGCTGTTTTCTTTCTTCCTATATCTTTCATATCAAAGTCACTGTAAGAAAGCATTTCTGATAAATTTTCACGAGTTGCGAATAATTTTATTTTTTGCCTAAATACAGATAAAATAGAACCTTTTGTTTCATTGGGTGCATTTAATGTAGAAGAAACGTTGATAAATGCTGCTGAAGTTGGATCTTTATAGCTAAAGTACTCTTTCATATAAGTAGTACCCATGAATTTATCTTCTCCTACTGTTGTCATTAAATTAATACTATTTAAGTTTATTTGATCTGCTGTTGCATCTTCAAATAAAGCTTGTGATAATCCTGCAAAGTAATCTGCTGAGGTTTTTTCCCAAAATGGATCATTATTCTTAGCTGATTCATCATATAAGATATTTAAAGCTAAGTCATCTAATAACTCTGTTGCTTTATCTGTATTTCCTTCTTTATATAAATTATAAGGTAATGAAAGAGGATTCCATGAATTTCCTTGTTGTGGTTCACGAAAGTTTAGTAAGACTATATTATATCCTCTTTCTCTTAACATTTCAGCTGTATCTTCGTAAATTTCTCCTTTTGGGTCTGTGATAATCATAGATTCATCGTGTTTTGATAAACTTTTTACCATTGGGAATACAGTAGTTTGGGTTTTTCCTGCTCCTGTAGAACCAATAATTAAGTTGTGATAATCTCCATTATCTACCCATATTCCTTTTTTATTCATAATGATAGGAATTCCTCCTGCATCATTATGTTCTGCAGATGGATCTATTTGTTTTAATTGTTTTTTCATTTCTTTTTCTGTGGCCCATCTTGCATATCCTTTATCTTTTTTTCCTTCTGTACTGATTCCGAAACCTTTTTCTCTATCAAAGAATAGGGAAGAACATGATACAATAATTGCGATTAGTATGCCTATAAAAACAACCATTGTTGGTGCGAAATATGTACTAGTAAATGCTGGAAATGGATTGAGTCCATGTACAGTTCCTGTGGATGCAAACATGGATAAGTTTAAAACAATGAGTGCGGATATGTAAAATACAAACACACAAAATACAGCAAAAATAATCCAATCTTTAGCATCCGCTCTAAATTTTAGTTTCATATATTTCCTCCTAACAATTTCTTATTATACTTTCATATTTTTTGGTATTATTGTTATATAAATTATGGCAAGTTCCATTGTTACTAAAATATTCACATCCCATAATAATCTCATATTTTTTATTTTTATCTATATCAATTATATTTTGTATGTATGGTGTACACATTGTTAATGTATTTTCATATTTTTCTATTTTTTCATAAATATATTCTTTTTTATTATCATTTACTATAAAGATTACTGCAAAACTATTTTCTCCTTCTTTGGCATTAAAAACATTGTAAATAGTATATATTTGTTCTTTTTCCTTATCATTGTCTAGATCTATTTCTATTTTTCTAGCTCTTATAGTTTCTAAGGAAGCTTTTATTTTTCTTTCTAGTAGTACTTCTTTTATAATGGGCATAGATATTTCTATGGTTTCTTCTTTAAAATCTATGACATCAATCGGTACTGTTCCTCTTAATGCAAGTAACTTTCCATTATAATGTGTTGAATTTCTCTTATCATCAAATAAATAAAATTTGTCATTGTATGTTACATTATAGTTTCCAAATGGTTTACTATTTACATAGGTCTTAAAGCTTTTCATACTATATTCTACCACATTTGTGACAGATGTCCAATTTCCCTTTGAAAATTTCCACTGGGTAGAAGGACTTATCATCATATAGGATGAATCAAAATTTTCTCTTATTATATTTTTTCCATTGAAAAGGAAGACAATCAATAAATAGATAGCTAAAATAATAAATACTATTATATATTTTCTTTTATCCTTCATAAAATATCCTTCCTAATTTTTTCGATAAATATTGTAGTAACTAGCCATATTTCCATATTTTGCAAATACGCCTGTCTCTGTAGAAGCTGGGTCCATCATATTTATTTCGTTTTCAGAAGTTCCACTTACAGCTACCCAATGTTGTCCACTTCCACCACAGCTATTTCCCTTTACTTCTAAAACAACATAATAGCCTTCGTTTATTTGTTTTTGAATAATGTTTACTTTTTCACCTTTATTTTTTCCACATAGGGAACTTCCACCAGCTAAAGAGAATCCTGGTATGAGTTTTGAAACATTTCCTTGATACATATTTCCACCGCTATCAAAGATGCCCTTTTCTTTCCCCATTTGCACAAATTTTCCAGGGTTAAATCCTTCTATAGAAGAGGCTGCTCCTGAAGCCGCTGCTTGGATGGCTACTGATGTTGCTAAACAACCAATAGTACAAATATTAGAACTACCTAAGCCTATATTACCCCAAGCAGGATCACATTGTTTCCAGCCTGCAAATGGTCCTGTTATATTTTGAGAACAAGATGAATCTCCTTTTCCATCTGTACAATTGCTTTCACTAATAGCAACTGCATCTGTATAATGAGAAAGTAATATTTCTGTATGATCTTTTCCAGATTTAGCTTCTGCTTCCCACTGTCTTTGAATATTATCCATATAAGAAACACTTTTTACAATGTTACCATTTTTATCTAATAATATTTTTCCATTGGTGTCTGCAACATCTATACGAAGCTGTGCATCTTCTGGAAGTGGATTTTTATAAAATGTTCCTCTATCTGTTCCCGAAAGGGTAGTAGTATCTACACCTCCATTTTTGGAACAACCTTTATCTGGATCACAGTATACTTGGTCTTCTGTACAGTTACGAATTTGTAAAATCCACTGCCCATTTTCTTCTATGATACCTATATTGTAAGCACCACCCATGCCCTGTGCTCTAGCTAGTGCAAATGTTCTTGCAGCGATTGCTTGTGCTTTATTTGTTTCTGTTGGAAAAGCTTGATCAATTTCTCCATAGGTAACACCTAAAACATACTTTTCAAAATCAATTAATTCTTCTCCAGGGATAGGTTCTCCTCTTGTCATATCTACACATTGTAATAATCTTACTTTTAAATTACTGATTTCTTTACCCTCAATATTGTATTTACAAGAAGTTCCTGTTCCACAATTTTCTGTTTTTTCTTCACCAAAATAAGCATAATACATTTCAGCAAGTTCCATGATTTCTCTTGCTATTTGTTTAGCAGAAGATGAATTATTTCCTTTTACTAATTCTGGATATAGATAACTTACTACATTTTCTGCTAAATACTTTTCATATGCTTCTAAATCTATTTTTCCATTTTCTATTTGGGCATATCCTAAACCTTTTAAATACATTTTTGAGACACGTAAACGTCTTAATTCTTTATATTCTGGGGTATTATGAAATACATGTTCATTTAACCATGATTTTATAGAAGAAGATTCTGTTTCTTTAAAACTTTCTCCTTCAAAAATATCTTCTGTATTCTCTTTATAATTATCATTATCATACATGGCTTCAAAATCTCCAGTATAGATAACTGTTGCTGTAAGTACTGCTCTATCTATAGAAACATTTTTATCTTTTTTTATTTCTTCGTAAACTTCATTTACTCTTTTTTTAAACTTCTCTTCTTCATTTGTTAATTTTTCTGTCATATTGTTTTTCTTTGCGGATTCATCGTCTTGAAAAACATCTAAGATAGGTTTAAATAGGCTTATTGCAGCCATAATTAAAAGAAGAACGATAAGAAAAGTGCCTCCAAAACCAATAGAAAATATCAATATTTTTATTTTTAATGGTTTCTTGATTATATCAAGTGCTTTTTTTTCTATCTTATCGTTTTCTTTCATATGTTTTCACCACCTAGTCTAGTAGGAAGAAATTTATAGTCCTCCTCCACTTCCAAAGGAGTCTAATTCTTTTTCTGTAACAATTATATTAATACGCATACGTCTACTACCACAGACAAATAATGCTTCTCCTTGGTTATATCTTTTGATACTGTCTTTTTCATTTTCATTTAAATCTATTAATTTTGATAAATCTTCTACGGCTTGCTTTCTAAGCCCCATTACTAAATAATAAGAAGCATTATCAAATATTGCTTTTCCTTGGGTTATTACGTTTGGATCTGAAAAGTCACTTGGTTGTTGGGTAATAATAATAGTTCCTGTATTATATTTACGGGCACGTCTTTGTATTTGGGCTAAGAAATCTGCTCCTAGTGTATTATTTCCACTTAATAAAACGTGTGCTTCATCTACCATTAAAATGGTATTGTTTTCTTTATCTAATGTTAAACCCCATGCATATTTTAATATGTTGAAAAATAGTGCATTTCTAACGTTTATATCTGCATTCATGATTTCTCTAATATTGAAAACAATAAATTCACTTTTAGGGGCTATTGTTGTATAACCATCAAAATAGTATTTCAATTCTTTGGTAAGTGGTCTTATTTTTAGTTCTAATCTTTCCATTACATCTCGTTCATGTGTTTTTTCTGGCATAGCATTTAATCTACCTTTAATAGTCGCATATACATCTTTAAAGGTTGGATAATCTTTTGATGTATAGGTAGAAAAGTCTGTATTGAAATCGATTCCAAATCTTTTATATGTGTCTTGTACTACTTCACTAAATAGTGTTAAAACATCTTCTTCTATATCAGGAGAATAATACTTAATAAAAGCTTTTATCGATTGAAGAGTTCTTGTTAATACTGTATATCCTAAACCTTGCTTAATTTCGTCTTCATCAGCATCCATAATTACTTCTAGTGGATTGATCATTCCATATTCTCCACCTTTACCTAGATCGATGAAATCTCCATCAAACATTTTTGTCATTTCTTCTAATTCGCCTTCTGGATCTATTACAACTACTTTGTAATCGTTTCGAAGGTTTGTTCTAAGAAAAAGTTTGGCTGCTGTTGATTTACCAGAACCAGATGTTCCTAATATAATCATGTTGGCATTATTTCTATTATGCTCTTTTTTTATTTGATATAAAAATTGGTTAAATAAAATTACACCACCTGAAAAATCTACACCAAGTAAGGTAGAAAGTCCTGGGTCTTTTATACTATCAAAGATAAATGGATACATGGCTGCAATCGTTGGAGATGGAATAGGTGTTCCAATACGATCTTCGATATCTTGTTTTGGAAAGATTGGTAAAATCGATTTTAAAACTTTTTCTTGTTCAAATCGAAGTGGAATTGCATTCATTTCTAAGGCATTTAAGAAATTTTTCAATTGTACTTTTTTGGTTGTTAATTCTTCTTCTGAGTCTGCTGTTATCATTACATGGAGTTGAAAATCATATATTTTAGATTGACTTGATGCGAGCATAGTAATAAATTGTTCTAATGATTCATAATCTTGTCTTATTCTTTCTTGAATGGTTTTATCATTTTCTTCTTGGTATCTTTGTTTTAAATCGGCTATTTCTTTATTAAGCATTTTACTAATTACACTAAATGGCATAGGAATATGCTTAATAACAACTTTGTTTCCTGATAAGCTTGTTAAGTTTGCTAAAAAACCAGGATTGATTACTTTAGGGTAAGAAATAACAGTTAATATACAAGCATGTTTATCACTAATTACAAAAGATGATGGTTTAAATTCTAAACCTTTTGGTGCTATTTGTGCTTTAATATCCATTATCCCACCACCGTTCCAAAGTCTGTTGTTTGCCCACCATTTAGGAAGTTATCTAAAATCATTCTTAAATCATCATTTGTTACTTGATGAGATGCAAGTCCAGCGTTTGCAAAGTTATTAATAAGTGCTCTTACTCGTTTTTGAATTAAATTAATATCTTTTTCTTTAAATAGTAGGAAATACTCTGTATCTACTACATTTTGATTCATAAATTCGTTTGCCTTATTGATATCTTCCATAATAAGTTTTCGTTTTGATTGTGATTGTACTTGGTTATATAATAACTGTAGTTGTGACAAATACACGTTTACGTCTACAGGTCTATCTGCTGCGACTATCCAAAACTCATAGTCAATCATGTTATAAACATCTTTCAAATTATTAATAATCATACTTTGCATATCTTGCTCTAGGATGAATATATTTCTTGGTACTATTTTAATTCCACATACTTTTTGGTCATTTTCTAAGATAATCATTCCACTTGTTATATTTTTGATAGGAACAAAGTTTTCATTTGTATACTTACTTTTGTTTTGTTTCGCCATCTAATACACACCAACCTTTCCAAACATACCTTTGTCTATTGGTAAAAAAATCTATCGCATTTTTGATAACCGTTATCATATTGTGGTAATTTGGAATAGGAAGTACTAAAAATCCACAGATGAGTGCAGGTGCTAAGGCAAGTATTGCCATAGAAAGTTGTTCTACTGGTAATATTAGTAAAAGCAGTAGTGATGTTCCTAAACCTGAACCAAATAAAATTAAATCAAACCAGTTGAAAAGTCCAAAAATGAGAAGTGACTTTTTTGAATTTGCTGGTATTAAAAACCCCATATTTTATTCCTCCTTTTTTATTTCTTTTGTTTTTCACGAATTTCTTCTCTATGTTTAATTTCTTTTTCCATTTTATTAACTTGTTTTCTAACGTCATCTCTTTGTTTTGTGATATTTTCATATTTACTATAAAGTTCTTCAGAAGCAATTCTTCCACTTTTTTCTGCAGCATCTATAGCTTTAGAACCTATATAATCTTGTTGTGCTTGTGTATCATTTGCAAATTTAGATACTGCTTCAGCTACTGTTTGCTGATAAGAATCTGACTTTTTATATTGCTCTAAAACTTCATCCATATGCGTTTTAATATATTCATTATAATCTGAGTATTGCATTTTTCCAGTTGCTAAGTCTACTACACCATTTAATGCTTCTGCATTTTGTGCTAACATATTGGTAACTGCCTGACTTAACCCCTGCTCACTTTGTTTAGCATATGCAAGATTTTGTTTCATTTCTTTTGTTGTAGAATCATATGTATCGGTGGTTCCTGTTTTTACGCTTGGTACACCAGCCATATCTGTCCATTTATTCATGGCACGTTGCCATCCACCATATCCAGTTTCTCTTAAATTTCTAGAACGACTACTTGCAGTTACACCTTGTACAGCTCCTTTAACCCCATTTTTATCTTTGTATCCAGCCATCATACTGCGAACGCCACCACCTGCGAATCCACCAAATAAAGATCCGAATGTATTTTTGGCATTCCATCTATATCGTTCTTCTGATTTTCTATATGCATCATAGTCATCTACACCACCATTGTTTTCTTTTAATTTTCTTCTCAGATCACTATTTGCTTTTAATTTATTGCCAATATTCGCTGCATTGGCTGCTGATCCTAGTGCAGCTCCTGCTGCAAATCCCACTGCTCCACCAAGAACTTTGGATGCTAATGGGCTATCTTTAAATGGATTGAGGGAGAAGTTCCCATCTAATTTGACTCCGAATATTTGTTCTATTAATTTTGGTACTTGTGATGCAAACATGAAAGCTCCCATGATGATAAAAAATTTAACAACAGTTCCTACTGATTCTGTATTTTGCCCTGCTTGTACCTGAAAGCTATTTGATGCATAGGTTAAATCTCCTAAAGATACTGAAGAGATTACAAAAATAGCAAAATATAGGGCTGCCAAACGTACAAATAAATCTAGATATGCTGATATACAAGATTTTACCCATCCATCAAAACTTTTTGATTTTGCTTTAGAATCTATATAAGATAAGATAGGAATAGGGGCAACAAATTCTAAGAAGCCTAATTTAATTGTACGAACGGCAATTTGGAAGCAAAAGACAACTAGCATCCATCCTGTTGCGATTCCTGCTATGGTAGTAAGTAAAATTTTATAATCAAATAAAAATTCTCCATCTTTTGTTTTGATACGTTTTAGATTATAATCTCCTTCTCCTCCTAATAAAATTTTTGTACTAAATTGGTTATAAGCTCTTTCATAGGTAGTTACAACTGTTTCTGCATCTACATCTGTTCCCTCTAGTGCATCATTAATGGCTTTTGCACATTTTCCATCTAATTGATAACGAAGATTTTTAAGTCCTTCTTCACTATTGGCACATTCTCCTCCATCACAGAATTCATCACCTGGTCCATTATCAAAGAAACGAAGTGTTTCATCATTACAGTATGCTTCGTCTGTTCCTGGTGGGTTGGGAGAAAAAAATGAAGTAAATACAGAATAAGACATAGATCTTCCAGCACGTAATGTATTTTTTGTTTGTGAATAGGCGCCTTGATCTACTCCTAGAATAATTTCTTGTAATATTCCCTCGTCTAAAATGGCATATTGTAATTTTCTAGAAAGTGGGAAAATAACACCTGGTACAGCGATTAATAATACTAAAGAAATCATAATATTTAATATTAACTTTTTTCCACCTGTTTTTTCATTTGTGAGTTGGTCAGGGTTTACTGCATAGTTGATAAAAGAAAAAATAAGTTTAAAAGCCATAAATATAGCTAATAAGGCATACACTCTTCCCGAAAAGTTTTTTAATGTTTCTGCACTGAATATTTGTACATCTGCAATATTCATAAGTATACGATATACATAAGTTATAAAGCTATAAATCGATGAATCAATTGCTGAAAAAAGGTCACGAATAAGTCCCCACATATTTAATCCTCCCAACTAGAATGCATTCTCCCCCACTATTACCATTATAACATAGTTTTTTCAAAGTACAAGTTTTATAAGAAAAAAGAAAATATTTTTTTTCTATTGTTTTCTTTTGAAAAAAGGGTAAATCTATTCTCTATTTTTTGTTTTGGCTATTTATGTTTTTTATATATTTAGACAAAAAAACAAATAAGTATTTCTACCTATTTGTTTTGTTTATAGTTTAATCACATTCCCCATTTACAAAGCAATCAATACAACTTGAAATATCATCATTCCCATCTTCTGGAGCAACAATACTTACAACAAGTTTGACTATTACAATTACAAAAAAGACGATTACAGCAGCAATAATTCTTTTAATAAAAGTTTGTTGTCCTTTTTTTATTTCATCTTCTTTTTGAGCCATAACAGCTTTTCCTAAGTCTAACATACCATAAATAATTAAAATAATTGGTATACCAATTTGAATAAGTGTTACTACTGTCGATACAATATATGGAAGTAAACCTCCAAATTTAAATCCTCCACACGTATACTCTGCTGTTTTATCTGCTAATACATTTATTAAATCTAAATAGTTCATATTATTTAACCTCCTCGATATACTCATATTACTTTATTTTCCTATAATTGTCAAGTTATTTTATGTAAAGTTATTTACGTTTTCATCTCTTATAAAGATACAAACTCTTTTTCTTTTTTTGTATATACTATGATAGGTGATAATATGAATCGAAACTTTTGGTGTGGAAGAGGAAAATGGTTTATTTGTCTTCTTTGTTTCTCTGTTATTCTTATTTACCAATTTATTTTAACTATTTTCATTATTACTCGTTTTAATTTATTTTTACTTTTCTTTTTTATGTGTTTAGTTTTCTTTGCTTTCTTTCGTATTATATGGTGAAATAATAAATTCTGTTTTGTATAAAAAGTCTATTTTTTTACTTGTTATTAGACATTTCTGATATTCATTTTCTACTTCTTCTAATTTTTCTGGTAAACTCATTAATATAAATAGTAAAAGTCTTTCTTCTTTTTTTAATGGATAATTTTTTTCATATTTTTTTAAAAGTTCATAAAAATCGTACTCTAAGCCATGACTTTTATATAGTTTATAAAAGTCAAAGATAGGAACGCCTACTTTGGCTTTATCCCAACTTGTTAAATAAGCTTTTTCATTTTCCAAAAAATGATCTAATTTTAAATTATTGTGGAGAAGTACATAACGTATTCTCTTTTTTTCTTTTACTATTTTATACCATGTATTTAGATTTTGTTCTGCATAATAGATGGCTGCAAATATTTTTGAAATATTGTTTGCGATTAAATATTCAGATGGACTCATAAATATTTTGCTTTCTATGATGGTTATTTTATCGTTATAATAACTTTTTAAATATTCAATGTTTCCTGATATATCTTCATATATTTCTTTGTATTCATCTTCTGTTACATCTTTATAATGTGTTGTTTTACTATGAAGTAAAGAAACTAAGTCGATCATATCCATTATTTTCTGTTCTTCTGGTACTTTTATATCATCTATATACTGCATTACTTCATAATCATCATCTTCTCTTATTCTTTCTGGATAATAAGAAAAATGTCTTGTCTTTAAATAGTCGAAGACTTCTTTTTTATTTTGTCTACTTTTTTCTTTGATAACGAATGTTTTATTTTTTCCATGTATAATTCTTACTTTCCCTTTATAAGATATGCTCTTGATATCTACTTTCTCTTCTTCTAAAATACGATTATACTTTTTCAATTTCTACTGTTGGTATAATTAGTTTATCTCCTTTTTTCATTTCTTTTAGATTATTATATTTTTCTAATTCTTCTTTGCTTACTTTATATTTTGCTAAAATGGATTCTAAACTATCTTCTTCTCTTACCATATATACTTTATAAACAGAAGAAGAGCTTTCTTTATTATCAAAGGAATCAAAAATAGTGGAAACAGGTTCTATAGAAACTGATTCTGATTGTGAAACTTCTATGTCTTGGGCTAAATTTATTTCTGATGCTGTTTCTATATTAGATTCTTGTATTTCTATATTAGATGTTTTTTCTTTTTTTCTTTTTTCTACTTCACTATTTCGTTCGATTTCTTTTTCTTCTTTTCTTTCTTCTATTTCACTATTTCGTTCGATTTCTTTT
>CATOOY010000031.1 GCA_951801995.1 uncultured Erysipelotrichaceae bacterium | reverse complement strand
TTTCTTTTTTCTTTCCTTTAAATATTGTTTTCCTGTTTTTGAAAAACCTAGAATACGGATATAGGTAGGATAGGAGAAGAGATTGGCTTCTTGTTTGGTAAAGTTACATAAAATATGGGTAAACATTCTTGATAATTTATTATAGGTATATCTTTTTGTTTTTACTTTTAAAATTAATTCTTCTAGTGATTGGCTATCTGTAATATATTTTTTGATTCTAGTAGATATTCCTTCATCAACTGTCTGATATTTGTCTAATATATCTATTTCTGTTAATATTTTGTATTTTAAAAATGGAAAATAATTTTCAATAAAAAAGGAATTATTTATTTTTTTTCTTGTTTTTTCTGGAATATAAGAGGAAAATTCTTTTTTTTGCTTGATTAATTCTCTTATACTACTTGCACTTGTAATATTTGTGTTTTTAGAAAGTTTATGATAATTGTTGGTTCTTTTGATACTAATAGGTATAATATTACTTTGTAATTCTTGTATGGCTTTTATATAAGAAAGTGCTAAAAGATCATTTGGTTTATTTATATTTTGTTTATGAAAAGAAGTAAGTGCTAAATTTAAGGCAGTAGGATAATTTACTCCTTTTTGTATAATTTCTTTTACTTTTTTATTATAGGATGTTTTATTTTGTATTTGGGCTATATCTTCTAAACTTTTTATATCATTTGTTTCACTACCAAATACAATATGGGATACATTCATTTCTTTTAATAAATAAATGGCCCCTTTTGCAAAAATATCTGCACTTTGGGTGGCAAATACAAAAGGTAATTCTATTACGATATCTACTCCATAGAAAAGTGCTATTTCCGTTTTATCCCATTTTGTAATGAGACTTGTTTCTCCTCTTTGCATGAAGGTGGAACTCATTATTAATATAATTGTATAATCTTTGAATTTTTCTTTTACTTTTTTTAAATGGTACAAATGACCATTGTGAAATGGGTTATATTCACAAATAATGCCAACAGCTTTCATGGTTCCCTCCTTTTTTAAATTATATCATATATTTTTTCTATTTAAAAAGAGTGATTATGTTTCTATGAATATAATAATATAGAATAGAAGCTATTTTAAGGAGGCAAATATGAATAAAGATAAAAAGTGTGTGTTTGTAGGTTTTGGTTTAGATCCTACCTTGGTGTCAAAATTTCGTATGATTTTATCTAAAACTATAAAGGGTCAGGTCCATGTTAAAAACGTAAAAAATCATTTTATGATTTATGTTTCTACTTCCCAGTATGAAGAAGCACTGATAAAAGGAATGGATATTGCATCTAGGATGCATTTACCTTTAAAATGGGTAGATTTTTATAATAATTATATGCCACTTCATTATATGAGTGTATTATATGGGGTTCTTCCTCCAACAAGACAAGATATGGTTTTTGAAAATTTTGCTAGTGCTGATCCTCTTCATCCTTATGATATTACAAAATATATAACTGATTTACAAAAATTTTTAGGTGGAAATACCATTATGATACAATATAAACCTAATTGTAATGCTGTTGAACTTTTAGTAGAGGTAGATTTTTCTTCTTATGATTCTATTTTAGAAAAGTGTAGGTTTTTTGATTCCAAACTTGTTTCTAAACCTTTTGAGACTTATTTTACAGAATGGAATGGAAAACTACTAGAATATGAAAAGTTGAAAGAAGTCTTTTCTCCTATGGAGAAAAAATATTATTAGCAATACTTTATTGCTTTTTTTTCTAACTTTTAGTATAATGAATACGACTTGGTGGTGATAAATGTGAATATAGATCTTTTACCATTAAAAAATGGTATTGTAAAAGAAATATCTATACATGAAAAACCTCATTTTTTAGAAGAAATGTTAGAAAAGACAGATTTGATTGCTCTTAAAAATGTACAAGTAGATGGATTATTTACTAAAAATGCTATAGAAGAGATAGAATGTGCTTTGTCTATAAGTGGTATTATGGTTTTACCATGTAGCATTACATTAAAAGAAACAGATTATCCTTTTGAAAGTAAAGTAAGTGATACTTTAGTAAATTTATTTGAAGAAATAGGAGATTTTGAAAAAAAAATAGAAAATACTATTGATATTTTACCAATAATATGGGAAAATATATTAATGGAAATTCCTATGAAAGTTGTAAGTGAAAATGCTAAATTTGAAAAACAGGAAGGAAATGGTTGGAAACTTATAACAGAGGAAGAAGAAAATGAAGTCATAAATCCAGAATTTGAAAAATTAAAGGATTTACTATAAAGGAAAGAGGTGTATATAATGAGATTAGATTTACAATTATTTGCTGTGCCTTTTAGAAAAGTAAGTAAAACAAGAGGAAGAAAAAGAAGAACACATTATAAAATAGATGAAAATGCTACAGTAAAATGTTCAAAATGTGGAGAAGAAATAAGACCACATAGAGTATGTAAAAATTGTGGAACTTATAAAGGAAAAGAAGTTATAAAAAAAGAAACGGCTGCATAGTTGTTTTTTTGTTGAAAAATTTAAATGTCATTTACATTTTTTTGTTTTTGATATATAATTTCTATAATATAAGAATAGAGGAATATTATGAATAAAAGATTTATGAAAAGAGGTTTACTGAATAATAGTGGGTTTGCTATAGCAGGTATTGTATATAGTATTCTTTTGCTTTTTATCATACTTCTTACTTCTTTACTTGTTATGCTTGGAAACAGAAAAAGAATTTTGGATAACCTAAATACAGAAGTGGCAGGGAATGTAAATGGAACTAAGGGCCTTAAATTTCATTTTCAATATAAAAATGTTTTTGTTGCTAATCAAACAAAAACAAGTAATTTTACTTTTGACTTATTGGATGGGGTCTTTGTTAGTTATAATGGTAAAAAATTAGATTCTTCTTTTATTACTTATACGTCTAGTCCTACATTTGATGGAACTAAAAATGGAGAATATGAAGTGATTTATTCTGCTACTTATGAGGGAGGGATGGTTTCTTCTAAGAGAATTATTACAGTTGTAGATCCCAGTGTTTATACCTATGATTTTGTGGGGGCATCTCAAAACTTTGTGGCTCCTTCAGATGGTTTATATGGAATGGAGCTTTGGGGGGCACAAGGTGATCAACGTGGGGGTGCTGCTATGAGTTATGGTGCCTATACTAAAGGGGAGATTGATTTAAAGAAAAAAGATACTTTGTATGTTTATGTAGGACAGGGAACTGTTGCTACTTCGGATGAATCAAGTTTTAATAGTGGAGCTGGAACTGGTGATGGTAGGCCAGGTGGGGGAGCGACTGATATACGTCTTACTTCTGGTTCTTGGGATTCTTTTGATGGATTAAAATCTAGGATTATGGTAGCTGCAGGTAGTGGTTCTTCTTATGGTCCTTCTTCAAAAGCAGGAGCAGGTGGGACTTTGAATGGAATAGAAGGCGGAGAAGGTACAGTTGGGACACAAACAACAGTTGGTGCCGCATCTAATTCAGATTATTCATTGGCTTCGTTTGGAATTTCAAAAGGTGGATGTGCAGGTGGAAATGGATATTATCCAGGTGGAGGAGCAGCATGTACAAATGGTAGTAGTGGAGGTTCTTCATTTATTTCAGGTCATACAGGGTGTAATGCGATTGCTTCTACTTCTATAGCTGGTTCTATTATTCATACAGGAAATCCTAATCATTATTCTGGAAAGATTTTTAAAGGCACAGTGATGATAGCTGGAAATGATACTATGCCTAATCATGAGGGAACAGGAACTATGGTTGGGAATAGTGGTCATGGTTATGCCAAAATTACGGCTCTTGTGGTTCCTAATAATGATGCTTATTTTGATATGGATAATATATCTATTGTAAATTCTACAGCCGTTTCTGATTTTACTTTTGATCCATTATATGGAGTTGAGTTTATTGGAACAGATGGGAAAAAGATAAATGATGGTACTATTACTTATACATCAAAGCCTTCTTTTGATGGAAGTAAAAATGGTACTTATATATTTACCTATCAGATGACATATAATGGGAATTTATATACAGCTGATAGAGTAGTAAAAGTAGTGGATG
The DNA here is from genome assembly GCA_951801995.1 of uncultured Erysipelotrichaceae bacterium. Classification (GTDB taxonomy): domain Bacteria; phylum Bacillota_I; class Bacilli_A; order RF39; family UBA660; genus RUG12867. The sequence continues at coordinate 10,561 of CATOOY010000031.1, read as the reverse complement.
CGAATCCAACTATGTTTACTTATAAGGGGGATGAACAATCTTATGTTACACATAGTAACGGATTTTATCGAATAGAGTTATGGGGAGCAGAAGGTTTTCCAAATGGTGATGATACTGGAGGATTTCCTTCCTCTGCACGTGGAGCATATACAAAAGGTGAAATTGATTTTGATAAGGGTGATACTATATATATTTATGTAGGTCAGGGACTTATTTCTACTTTAAATGCAACTAGTTTTAATGGAGGTACAGGCTCTTCTGGGGGTCAACCAGGTGGTGGAGCGACTGATATACGTCTTACTTCTGGCTCTTGGGATTCTTTTGATGGATTAAAATCTAGGATTATGGTAGCTGCAGGTAGTGGTTCTTCTTATGGAGCAGCTTCCAAGATTGGTTCTGGAGGAACTTTAACAGGTAAACCTGGTCAAGGAAGCGATGGTGGTTCACAAACTTCGGTTGGAAATTCTCCTATTTCTGATTATGCACTTTCCTCTTTTGGAATTGCCAATGGTGGATGTGCGGGAGGAAATGGCTACTACCCAGGTGGAGGAGCTATGTGCGAAAAAGGTTCGGGAGGTGGTTCTTCATTTATTTCGGGGCATACTGGTTGTGATGCGATTACTTCTACTTCTGAAACCCATTCTATTGTTCATACAGGAAGGGCGAGTCATTATTCTGGAAAGGTTTTTAGAAATACTGTTATGATTTCAGGTGATGAATCTATGCCTAATCATGAGGGAACAGGAACAATGATTGGAAATGCTGGTCATGGCTATGCTAAAATAACACCACTTATTCTTTCTATATAATTTTTAGAACAGATTTTATTCTGTTTTTTTTTCAAAAAAATTATTATTTCAGTTGACAACGAACAACTGTTTGCGATATCCTAAATGTAGGTGGTAGAATGATAGATTTATATATTGATTTTGATGGGGTAATAGCGGATACTATAACTCCTACCTATTCTCAGTTTCAAAAAATGGGTATTCGTCTTAATGAAACAAACAAAATAATTGATTTTTATAGAAAATTAGATTGGCATGATTTTTTATCTAAGACAGAGGAACTCAATAATTCTTTAGATGAAATAAAACAAATTATGAGAAGTAAACTTTTTAACGTACATATTTTAACACATATTACATCAGAAGAAGAGGCACAAGCTAAAAGAGCATTTATTCGAAGAAAAATAGAGGATATTCCTATTATTACAGTTCCCAAAGAAATAGAAAAAACAAAAATGGTGGATGCTAGAAATGCTATTTTGATTGATGATTATACTGGTAATTTAGATATATGGGAAAAAGAAGGAGGAATTGGGGTTCGTTTTTCTACAAAATTAAATGGGAAAGGGTATTTTGTGATAGACCATTTAAAAAATATTTTGTCGCTTGCAAGAGAAAGAATTTAAAGAATTTGCTTTTTTCTTTTTTTTCTGTTAAAATACAGTTTCAAAAGAGGGGATAGTTTATGGGAATGCATAATTTAAAAATTTTTGATAATACTTTATATCATTTAGAGGAGGTTGAAAATACATATATAGAATATATAAAAAAACTAGAACAATTACCGATTCCACAATATCAAGCTTTTTTAACAACTTTGGAATCACAAGAATTAATGTCTACACAAATAATGGAAAAGGAAAATAGTTTTTTAATTCGTTTGTATCAAAGTCTTCAAAGGGAAAATCCAATTGATTATTTATGTCAAATGTTTTTAGGTGAAATTACATTAGAACAAATAGATCATTTACATACTATTTTAATATATGGTACAGATGCAGATAAAGAAGAAAATGCAAGATATAGAAATGGAGATTTTTTATCTGATTATGAAAAATGGGTTGGATATTATCAATATGGGAATAAGGTGGTACAATATATTCCACCAGATCCCAAAGAAGTTATCAAATATATGGAAAATATTGTTCATTTCATGAACAATAGTAAGGAACGTTCCTTACTATATAATACTTTTATTAAATCTTTTATTGTCCATCTAGAATTGGCGGCTTTGCAACCATTTGGCGATGGTAATACAAGGACAGCACGATTGTTACAAAGTGGGAGCATTTGGAAAGATTCAAAAGAACTTTTAAATAAAAATATGAATAGACCGATTTTATATGCTTCTTGTAGATATAAACTATATGCTGGTACATATCGAAAAAATATTCAAAGTATTGTAGTAGAAAAAAGTAATGATGCTTGGAATAGATGGTTTGAATTTAATTTGAATATGTTTGATGAATTTTTTTATAAAAGCAATAATGATTTAGATTATCTTATAAAACGCAAATAGCACTCTGTATTGACGAGTGCTATTTTTAGTGCTATACTATATTTAGAAAGGGAGGTAATGTGGTATGAATATGCAAAATCCATATGAAGAAAATTTACAGAATCCACTTGAAAAATATGGTAGAAATATTGTACAAAGTGTTAAAGATGGAAAAGTAGATCCTGTAATTGGTCGTGATGATGAAATTAGAAGTATTACAAGAATTCTTTCCCGAAAGACAAAAAATAATCCTGTTCTTATTGGAGAACCTGGGGTGGGGAAGACAGCCATTATTGAGGGACTTGCTCAACGTATTGTAAAAGGGGATGTTCCAGATTCTTTAAAGGGAAAAACGATATGGGAACTTGATATGGGCTCTTTAATTGCAGGTGCAAAATATCGTGGAGAATTTGAAGAACGTCTAAAAGCAGTTTTAAAAGAAGTCAAAGATAGTAATGGCGAAATTATTATGTTTATTGATGAAATTCATATGATTGTAGGAGCTGGAGCTTTAGAGGGGGCTATGGATGCTGGAAATATGTTAAAGCCTATGCTAGCACGTTCTGAAATACATGTGATAGGTGCTACTACTTTAAATGAGTATCGAAAATATATTGAAAAAGATGGTGCTTTAGAAAGACGTTTTCAGAAAGTACAAGTAAAAGAACCTACTGTATTTGATACGATTACTATTTTAAGAGGACTTGAAAAGAGATTTGAAGTATATCATGGTGTAAATATTAAAGATAAAGCACTTATTGCTGCTGCAACTTTATCTGATCGTTATATTACAGACCGATTTTTACCTGATAAAGCAATTGATTTAGTAGATGAAGCATGTGCTACTATTAAAGTACAGTTGGATTCTGTTCCTGTTGAATTAGATACTTTGTCACGTGAAATTATGCATTTAGAAGTAGAAAAACAAGCTCTTAAAAAAGAAAAAGATGATCTTTCCTTACAAAGAGTAAAAGAAATAGATCAAACATTAGAAGAAATGAAAGAAAAGGAAAAAACATTTCGTGAAAAATGGGAAAATGAGAAAAGTTTAAATGAGAAAATAAATAAGAAAAAAGAAGAAATAGAAAAAAAACAATTTGAATTGGAAAGAGCTGAAACGGAATATGATTTAGAGAAAGCAGCTAAAATAAGACATGGTATTTTGCCAAAACTTCAAAATGAATTAACAGAATTGAAAAAGGAAGGGAATACAAAAATATTAAGTGATGTGGTAGATGAAGATTCTATTGCTAGTATTATTTCTAAATGGACTCATATTCCAGTTCGTAAACTTGTTGGTACTGAAAAAGAGAAATTGCTTCATTTGGAAGAAAATTTAGGAAAAAGGGTAAAAGGACAAGAAGAGGCTTTAAAACTTGTTACTGAAGCTGTTATACGTAGTAGAGCAGGAATAAAAGACCCTAATAAACCTATTGGTTCCTTTATCTTTTTGGGTCCTACTGGTGTTGGAAAAACGGAAGTGGCAAGAAGCCTTGCTTATGAACTATTTGATGATGAAAGACATATGGTTCGTATTGATATGAGTGAATATATGGAATCTCATAGTGTTTCTAGACTTGTAGGAGCACCTCCTGGGTATGTTGGTTATGATGAAGGTGGACAACTTACTGAAGCTGTAAGAAGAAATCCATATAGTATTGTTTTATTTGATGAAATAGAAAAAGCACATAAAGATGTTTTTAATATTTTACTTCAAATACTAGATGATGGTCGTATTACTGATTCACAAGGAAGAACTGTTGATTTTAAAAATACAATTATTATTATGACATCTAATTTGGGTAGCGAATATATTTTAGAGGAGAAAGAAAATGCAAGTGAACTTGTTATAGGAGAACTTAGACGTACTTTTAAACCTGAGTTTATTAATCGTATTGATGAAATTATTGTATTTCATTCTTTATCTAAAAAAATTGTCTTTCTTATTTTAGATAAAATTATTTCTATGATAGAAGAACGTTTATCTGATAAAAATATAAAAATAAAATTGACAGATAGAGCAAAAGAATACATTATAAATGCTTCTTATGATGAACGTTATGGTGCAAGACCTATTAAAAGATTTGTCTCTCGTCATTTAGAAACCCTTATTGCACAAAAAATTATTGCAGATGAGATAAAATTTGGGGAAATTCTTACAATTGATGTGAAAGAAAATGAGCTTGTTATTTTGAAATAAGCTTTTTCTTTTATAAAAATTGACATCTTTTTTATACCTTGCTATTATAATGTAGTCAGGAGCGTGATATAGTGAAAAATATAGTACTTAAAAATCAGCAATTAAAAATACATCCTATGTTAGATGAAACATTTTCATTTGCAGATAAAAAAAAGAAAATAATTGGTGTAGAAAGTAATTTTTCTTCTGAACAGATAAAAGCTATTCTTTTTTGTAATTTATTGATGGTGAAAAGAAATCGTATTTATCCTATTTATAAAGCATATTATAATGACTATAAAAAAGTTTTATCCTCTTTACCTTCTTCTTATCGTGATAATATGTTTGATTTTTTACGTATTATTTTGCAAAAAGATAGATATGGTAAAATGGTATATTTAGAGAAACTTTATAATAGAAAAGATATAATACCCGATACTTTTTTGACTCTTTATGATTTGTTTAAGGAAACAGATTCTGTTCTTGCTTCTTCTATTTCTAATTTTTTGAAAGCAAAAGAACAAGAAGAAATAGAAAGTTTTAACAAAGTTTCACAGTTTGTAAATCAAGTAAATGGGAAATTTTATAGGAATAAACCTCCTTTTCTTCTTGCTTCCGATGAAGAAATTAAAATGGTTTTGCAAGATGCTTCTTTTCAAAGTGGCAACTATTATACACAAATTTTACAGAAAAAATCTTTATCTCCTAAATTGAGAGAAGCTTTTTTTCAATTGCTTTATACAATGAGAATTCCTTTTTCTTCTGCTGATTTAAAATTCTTTCTATCTTTTTCTCATTTAGAAAGTAAACGATTGACTTCACTTTTACAGGCTTTTTCTATTTCAAGAAGCCAATTTGATACAGTATTTGCGATGAGTGTGTGTGAGGATCCTACTCTTATAGATTTTTATCATACTTTTTTAGCAGAAAAAGAAAAAACAGAAGAAGAGGTTTCTTTATACCCAACTATTGCACAAATAAAAGGGGAAGAAGAGAAACTTGCTATTTGCTTTTCTAAAAGAAAGGTTTTACAATGATAGACCTTTCTTTTTTTCTTTTTTTTTAGTATAATATGAACAGCTAATGGAGATGATACAATTGTTTGAAAATCTAGGAGAAAGACTTACAAAAGCAGTAGATAAAATAAAAGGGTATGGAAAACTTACTGAAGAAAATATTGGTGATGTAACAAGAGAGATACGTCTTGCTTTATTAGAAGCAGATGTCAACTATACAGTTGTTAAAGAATTTATTTCTCATGTTAAGGAAAAAGCTCTTGGTGAAGAAGTACAGAAAAGTTTAAAACCAAGTGAAGTTTTTGTTAAAATTGTAAAAGATGAACTTGTTTTATTGTTAGGTGGGGATCATGCACCTTTATCTATCTCTAAAAATCCAAGTGTGATTTTGCTTGTTGGTTTACAAGGTAGTGGAAAAACAACTACTTGTGCAAAACTTGCAAATATTCTTCGTAAAAAACAGCATAAGAAACCTCTTCTTGTTGCTTGTGATGTTTATAGACCTGCTGCTATTGATCAGCTTTCTCAATTGGGTCGTTCACTTGGTATAGAAGTATATACAGAAGGAAAAAAAGATCCTGTTTTGATTTCTAAACATGCAGTAGAATATGCTAAAGAAAATGGATATGATCTTGTTTTGATTGATACAGCAGGTAGACTTCATATCGATGAAGATCTTATGCTAGAATTATGTAATATTACTAAAGAGGTTACAGTGGATGAAACACTTCTTATTATCGATAGTATGATGGGACAAGATGCTATTCATGTTATTACTGGATTTCATGAAGCTTTACATTTGACAGGTGCTATTTTGACAAAATTAGATGGAGATACAAAAGGTGGAGTTGCTTTATCTATTAGACATTTGACGCATGTTCCTATTAAATATATTGGTGTAAGTGAAAAATTGGATGGACTAGAACCTTTTTATCCTGAACGTATGGCTTCTCGTATTCTTGGTATGGGGGATTTACTTTCTATGATAGAAAAAGCAGAAAGTATTATTGATGAAAAGGATGCGATGTATACCGCACAAAAAATGAAAAGTGGTAAATTCGATTTAGAGGATTTTTTACTTCAATTTAAACAGATAAAAAAAATGGGGCCTTTAGAAAACTTAATTAAATTAATACCTGGTGCCTCTAAAATGGGACTTCATAATATAAAAATAAATCCTAAAGATATTGCACATATTGAAGCTATTATTCTTTCTATGACACCTGAGGAGAGGAGAAATCCAAGTATTTTAAAAGCTTCTCGTAAGCAAAGGATTGCTAAAGGTAGTGGTAGAAGTGTAGAGGAAGTTAATCGTTTGCTTAAACAGTTTGAACAAATGAAGACGATGATGAAACAAATGCAGAAGGGGAATTTTAAGATGCCTTTTTGATTGTTGTGCTTTTTTTGAAAATATAGTATAATAATTTATGCAAATATAAGGTGGATGATGTGATAATATGATAAAAGTAAGTGTGATTGTACCTGCTTATAATGCTTCTTTATATTTAAAGACTTGTTTAGATAGTTTGGTAAAGCAAACCCTTCAAGAAATAGAAATTATTGTAATTAATGATGGTTCTTCTGATCATACTGCTTCTATTATTCGTGATTACCAAAAGAAATATAAACAAATTGTTTTTGTGGATAATAAGAAAAATATGGGAATTGGAAAAAGTAGAAATATTGGTCTTGCAAAGGCGAGAGGAAAATATATTGGTTTTTTAGATAGTGATGATTATGTAAGTGTGGATGCTTATGATAAATATTATCACTTTTGTGAGGAAAATAAATTAGATTTTATGTATTCACATTATTATAAAGTTTTTGAAAATAAAATAGAATTTTTTAAAACAGATGTTATTTCTTTTACAAATGTGTATGCGGATCCTTCTATTTTAACTAAGGTAGATTATGGACCTTGTAATAAACTTTTACGCAAAGATATTATTGATAAATACCAACTTCGTTTTCCAGAAAATATTAAATATGAAGATATGCCTTTTATTGCTCAAAATCTATTTTATGCTAGTAGAGTTGGTCATTTTGAAGATGCAAATTATTACTATAGGGTACATGCTGGTAGTGAAACTACTACGATGGATAAAAAAGTTTTTGATATTTTTAAATGTTTAGATATTGTGAATACTTGTTATCAAAAAAATAAAAAAATAGAAAAGGGTTTAGAATACTTTAATATTCGTGAGGTAACAAGATATATGCTTAGACAAAGATATCAAGCAGATAAGAAAATTAGAAAAAGTTTTATTGACAGTGGTTATATGTATTTAGATACTCATTTTCCTTTGTGGAAAAAAAGTCTATTTTATAAAAAAGAATCTTTTTGGAAAAGGTTTATTAAAAATCATAAATGTTTATTAAATCTTTATTGTTTGATATATCAAGTGGGGAGGAAAAAATGAAAGCATTAAAAAATATATTTGGTAATTTTAAAAGATACTCTTTTTTAATGAATCAACTTATTATGCGTGATTTTAAAGTAAAGTATAAAAGAAGTGTTTTAGGTGTTTTATGGAGTATTTTAAATCCTATTTTGATGATGACAGTTATGGCTATTGTCTTTTCTCAAATGTTCAAATTTAAAGTAGATGGAGTAAATTATCTTGTTTATTTAATGACAGGTCTTATTATGTTTAACTATTTTAGTGAAGCTTCTAATTTAGCTATGACATCTGTTGTTTCTAATTTTTCTCTTATTAATAAAATATATATTCCTAAATATATATTTCCTGTTGCTAAATGTATTTTTGTAGGAATTAATTTTGTTTTAACTTTAATTCCTTGGTTTGCTATTATCCTTTTATCTTATATAGGACTTGGGCAATATGCTTGTCCAATTACTTTTTCCTATATTTTTCTTCCTTTTATTTTTTTCTGTTTCTTTCTTTTTACAATTGGTATTGGTCTTTTTCTATCTTGTATTTCTGTATTTTTAAGAGATATGTTTTATATATATGGTATTATTTTGACTATTTGGAATTATGTAACACCTGTCTTTTATAGTTTAGAGATTCTTCCTACTAGTTATCAAGCTATTTTTAAACTAAATCCTATGTATCAGTTTATTACATCTGTACGTAGTATTGTTTTATTTGGAGAAAGACCTTCCTTTTTAACACTTGGCATTTTATTTCTTATTAGTTTATGTGTTTTTGGAATTGGTGCATTCACTTTTAAGAAAAAACAAGATCAATTTATTTATTATGTATAGGAGGAAAAAGTATGATTCAAGCAAAAAATGTTTCTATGAAATTTGATTTAGGTGTAGAAGCTACTTCTTTTAAAGAAACTTTTATTCATTTATTTTCAGGAAAAAAGAAGAAAGAAAAAAAAGATTTTTGGGCTCTTACTGATGTATCTTTTCATGTAGATAAAGGCGAAGTTGTGGGTTTAATAGGAAGTAATGGTGCTGGAAAGAGTACTCTTCTTAAAGTAGTAAGTGGTGTTATGAAGCCTACTAAAGGTTCTGTTACTGTAAATGGTGTTATTTCTCCTATGATTGAACTTGGGGCTGGGTTTGATCCAGAACTTACTGCTCGTGAAAATATTTATTTAAATGGAGCTATTTTAGGGTATTCTAAAGATTTTATTGATGAAAAGTTTGATGAAATAGTGGAATTTTCAGAACTTAGAGATTTTTTAGATGCCCCTGTTAAAAACTTTTCATCTGGTATGACAGCAAAACTTGCTTTTTCTATCGCAACTGTTGTAAATCCAGAAATACTGATTGTTGATGAGATTTTATCTGTTGGTGATATTAAATTTCAAGAAAAAAGTAAAAATAAAATGATGGAAATGATAATGGGTGGGACTACTGTTTTATATGTGTCTCATTCTATGGAATCTATTGAAGAACTTTGTGATAAAGTTATTTGGCTTGAACATGGTCATGTGAAAATGATTGGAGAAACAAAAGAAATATGTAATGCATATTATTTAGAACAAATGGGAGAAACAAAGGAAGAGAGTTTACAGAGAAAAAAAGAAGCTAGTTTAGAAAAAGAAAATAAAAGAAAAATGAAAAAGGAACAAAAGTAGTATGAAAAAATTATTCATTGCAGGTTACAGTTTAGCATTTGGTGGCATCGAAAAATCACTTATTCAGTTACTTAAGAATATAGATCCTAATGTATATGAAGTGACACTTTTGTTACAAAAAAAAGAAGGCGCCTACCTAAAAGAAGTGCCTTCTTTTGTGCAAATAGAAGAATATAAAGTCTCTCATTTTCCAATAAAAATCTTTAGAAAAATATATAATAGAATGCATTTTCTCTATTATACTTTTAAAAATAAACAAAAATATGATCATGCAATTTGTTATGTTCCTTATGATATTCCTTCTAGTAAAATTGTTTTGAAGGTTGGTAAGAAGTGTACATATTGGATTCATAGTAATTATACTTATATTTATAAAGAAGAAAATACCCTTAGAGATTTTTTTGATACAAGAGGTATTACTTTATTTGATCAAATTGTTTTTGTATCTAATGAATCTAGAAATGATTTGCTTCCTTTTTATCCTACTATAGAAAAGAAATCTGTTTCTGTTAACAATTTGTTTGATTTTGATGATATGTTAAAGAAAGCAGAAGAAGAGATATCTTTACCCCTTATTCATTTACTTTTTGTGGGAAGATTAGAAGAAGAATCAAAAGGTATTTTTAGACTTCTTGCAATCATGAAAGAATTTTTGGAGGAGGGGAAAGCGTTTCACCTTTCTATTATTGGTGATGGTAAAGATAAGAAAAAATATGAGCAATATAAAAAAGAACATCATTTATCTAATGTTACTTTTTTAGGAAGTAAAATGAATCCTTATCCTTATATGAAAAAAGCAGATTTGCTTGTTTTACCTTCTTATTATGAAGGATTTCCTTTGGTAACAATAGAAGCACTCGCACTAGGAACTAAAGTTCTTACTACTATTTGTGTATCTACTTTTCATTTTTCTTTAAAAGATTATGTATTTTTATGTAAAAATGATAAAAATGATATAAAAAATGGTATAATAAAAGCAGTGGAGAGTAAACCAAAGAAAAAATTTGATTTTGTAAAATTTCAA
>CATOOY010000030.1 GCA_951801995.1 uncultured Erysipelotrichaceae bacterium | reverse complement strand
AAAAATATTAAAAGACATAGTAGAAGCTATGAAAGAAAAAGACAAAGAGAAGCTATCTGTACTTCGTATGGTAAAAGGTGCAATGCAATTAGAAGAATTAGAAAAGAAAAAAGAGCTAGATGATATAGAAGTAACCCTTCTTCTACAAAAACAAATCAAAACAAGAAAAGACTCCATCATAGAATTCGAAAAAGGAGCACGAAATGATTTAATAAATCAAGCAAAAAAAGAAATAGATATATTAGAAAAATACATGCCAGCACAACTTACAGAAGAGGAGATAAAAAAAGAAGTAGAAGTAGCATTTACAAAAGTAAAACCAGAAACCCAAAAAGATATTGGGAAAATCATGAAAGAACTTTCTAGTTTAAAAGGAAAAGCAGATATGACTATAGTAAATAAAATAGTAAAAGAAAAATTGCAAGCTTTATAAGGAGATGCTATGAAATTAGAAATGCAGAATTATATAGAAAAAATAGAACGAAAAATAAGAAGAAAAAAATACATAGATGCAAAAGAAATAGAAGAACATTTAAATAGAATTTCCTTCTATCAACAGGAAAGACTCATTCATTTACTAGTTACTATTTTTACTGGAATAAGTTTATTAATAAGCCTTGGTTTTCTTCTTTTTAAACCAAGTATCTTTGTTTTTCTTCTGTTTTTAGCACTTTTCATTTTATTTACTTGTTACTTAATCCACTATTATTATTTAGAAAATAGCGTCCAAACACTTTATAAAGAGTATTATAAAATGAGAGAACAAAAGAAGAATGTATTAAAAAAAATTTTAAAGAAATAAACATAAAAAGTACTTGTAAACATATGATTATGTGATATAATAATATTGGCTTTTTCAAATACACACATTACTGATTTTGTTGCCGTGTGCCAAAAGGTGGTAAACAAAAGAAGAAGTAATGGAGGCATAACAAAAGGAGGAAAAAATATGGCAGTAGTGTCTATGAATTATTTATTAGAATCAGGTGTACACTTTGGTCATCAAACAAAAAGATGGAATCCAAAAATGAAAAAATACATTTTTACATCAAGAGATGATATCTATATTATTGACTTAAAGAAAACAGCTGAAAAAATCGAAGAAGCATATAAAGCTTTAAAAGAAATCGCAGCAAATGGAGGAAAAGTAATATTTGTAGGAACAAGAAAACAAGCAAGTGAAGCTACAAAAGAAGAAGCACTTCGTTCCAATTCTTACTATGTAAATGAAAGATGGTTAGGAGGAACCCTTACTAACTTCAAAACAATTCGTCAAAGAATCAAAAGATTAGAACAAATTGAAAAAATGGAAAAAGATGGTATATTTGAAGTATTACCTAAAAAAGAAGTAATAGGACTAAAAAAAGAATACGAAAAATTAAATAAATTACTTTGTGGTATACGTGAAATGCGTAAATTACCAAATGCAATGTTTATTGTAGATCCATCTAAAGAAGAAATCGCTATTCGTGAAGCAAGAAAATTAAATATTCCAGTATTTGGAATTGTAGATACCAATTGTGACCCAGATATGGTAGATTATGTAATACCAGCTAATGACGATGCCATTCGTGCCGTAAAACTTATTATTGGTGTAATGGCAAATGCAGTAGTAGAAGCACAAGGTGGAAAAATGAATGATTATACTACATCACAAAAAGAAGATGGAGAAGAAATCATGCAAAAAGCCCTAGAAACAGTAAAAAGAAAAGAAGACAGACGTCCAAAATTTGGGAAAAAACCATTTAATAGAGAAGGATTCAATAGAGAAAGAAAACCATTTGTAAAACAAGAATATAGAAAAAGCGAGATAAAAGAAGAAAAGCAAAAGGTAGAAGTTAAATCAGAAAGAAAAGAAGAAAAAGCTATAGATTTAACAAATCTTACTGTTGCAGAACTTCGTAACCTAGCAAAAGAAAAAGAAGTAAAAGGTTACAGCACAATGAAAAAAGCAGAATTAATCGATGCTTTAAAATAAATTACAAAGATGGTTAAAACCATCTTTTCTTGTAAAAAGAGGAGGAATAAAAATGATTAGTGCAAGCTTAGTAAAAGAACTAAGAGAAAAAAGTGGAGCAGGAATGCTAGACTGCAAAAAAGCCTTAGAAGCAGTAAATGGAAACTTAGAAGAAGCAATGGACTGGCTTCGTAAAAAAGGAATATCAAAAGCAGAGAAAAAAGCAGATCGTATTGCAGCAGAAGGAGTAGCTGCTATCAAAGTAGACAGAAATGATGCAGTTATTGTAGAAGTAAACGCAGAAACAGATTTCGTTGCAAAAAACGATGAATTTAAAGAATTAGTAGATACTATTTTAGATACCCTTTTAAAAAATGATGTACAAACTATAGAAGAAGCAATGCAATTAGAAACACAAGAAGGAACAATAGAAGAGTATATCATTGCCAAAACAGCCAAAATCGGAGAAAAATTAAGTTTTAGACGTTTTCAAAAAGTAACAAAAAAAGATAGTGAAGCATTTGGTTCTTACCTACATATGGGTGGAAAAATAGCTGTTTTAACAATCATAGATGGTGTAACAGAAGAAATAGCAAAAGATGTATCTATGCATGCAGCAGCAATGAGACCTAAGTATGTAAGAAGAGAAGAAGTTTCTAACGAAGAATTAGAAAGAGAGAAAGAAGTTTTAAAAGAACAAGCTATAGCAGAAGGAAAAAAAGCAGATATAGCAGAAAAAATGGTACAAGGTAGAGTAAATAAATTCTATAAAGAAATTTGTCTATTAGAACAACCATTTGTAAAAAATGGCGATATAACAGTAGAAACATATATTAAAAACAATAATGGAGTTATGAATACAATGATTCGTTACGAAGTAGGAGAAGGAATAGAAAAAAGACAAGATAACTTTGCAGAAGAAGTAATGAATCAAGTAAATGGAAATTAAGGTTTCTAACGAGACCTTTTTTTGCTAAAAAAATGATATAATAAAAATGGTGATAGCATGAAAAATTTATATATGAAAAAAGATAAAAACTTTAATACAATCTTAGTTAGAATACTTTTTCCATTTATTTTAAAAAAAGAGGATATATTAAAAAAGACCATACTTCCTTCCATGCTTGTTTATACCAACGAAAAAAATCCAAATGAAGAAGATTTCAGAAAAGAACTTAGTAAACATGGTATTTTTACCATAACAGCGTCTATTATTGAAATAGGAAAACAGTTTTTTCTATCATTTACCCTCATTATCCCAGATAAAAAAACCATAAAAGAAGATCTTCTAGAAGATGCACTTTGCTTTTTTCTAGATACAATCTATCATCCTAATAAAGTAGAAGGTGCCTTTGAAGAAAGATTATTTGAAAAAGAAAAAAGAAGACTGAAAAGAGATATAGAAAATGTTTTTCATAATATTACATCTTACAATAATTATAAAATATGGAATTTTCTAGATCCCAAAGAAGAATATATAGTAAGTTCTATTAATCATAAAGATCAATTAGAACAACTAACCACTAAAGATGTTTACAACTTTTACGAAAAAATTGTTTATAAGAAAAAACCATTTATTTTCTTATATGGAGATTTTATAAAAAAAACAGCTAAACGAACTATCCAAAACTATTTAGAAAAAGAAAAAGTTGTTTTTCCAAAAGACTTTCACCCTATATATCAAGATATGTTTACAAAAGAAATAGAAAAAGAAATAAAAATAGAAGAAAAGAAACCCTTTAACCAATCTAAACTTACATATGTATATCAAATAAAAGAAGCAACCAGAGAAGATGAAGTTCTTTTAAACTGTATAAATAGAATGCTTTCTTATGATGCCATAGACCTTCTTATGAAAAAATTAAGAGATGAATTAGGTATTGTATATACTACCTCCTCTAGAATAATAGGAGAAGGAAGTTTACTTTTTATAACAGCTAATATTTATAAAGAAAACAAAAAGGAAGCTGAAAAAGGAATAGAAGAAGTAATAGAATTATTAAAAGATAAAACAAAAGTAGAAGTATTTTTAAAAGAAGTCAAAGAAGAAATAAAAATAGAAAGAATTCAAAGAAATGATTCTGCAAATGCCCTTTTTAATAATTATATTGAACAAATTATGAAAACAGGAAAAGGAATAGAAGAACTTTACGATAAGATGTTAGAAGTAAAAATAGAAGATATTACTACATTTGTAAAAAGATTTCAAAAGATACTCACTTGTTTCATAGAGGGGGAAGAAAATGAGTAAAATAGAGAAAATAAAAATGGAAAATGGTCTTACCCTTTATTTATATGAGGATAAAAGAAGACATGCAGCCTTTGTAAACTTAGTAACACAATTTGGGGGAATCCATCATGATTTTACCTTAAATGGAAAAAAGCAACACATACCAAGTGGTGTTGCCCATTTTCTAGAACATTATCTTTTAGAACATACCATGTATGGAAGCTTAATAAATAAGTTAAAAAGTATGTATTTATCTGCAAATGGTGTAACATCACTAAATAAAACAGAATATTATTTTAGTGGTGTAACAAATATTGAAAAAGCATTAGAAATGCTAATAAAAGCAGTACATAACATTCATTTTATCAAAGAAAAAATAGAAGAAACCAAAAAAGCTATTTATGAAGAAATAAGAATGGGAGAAGATAATAAAGGAAGACGTCTTTTTAAAATGCAAAATGAATTACTTCTAAAAAACATCCCCTATAGAAATACTATAGGAACCAATGAAGACTTAAAAAAGATAGATGTTTCACTAGCTACCCTTTGTTATGAAGCCTTTTATAGACCAGAAAATGAATATCTTTTCATAGCTGGAAATTTTGATAGAGATAAAATATTAAAGATAGTAAAAAAAAGCTATCAAAATATAAGACCAGTAAAAGGCACATTCAAAATAAAGAAATATAAAGAACCAAAAGGAATAAAAAAAGAAAAAGAAATAATTCATATGCCAACAGCAGAAGATATTCTCACAATTACATATAAGCTAGATGTATCTAAACTAAAACCAAAAGAAAAATTAAAATTAGACTTTTACTTATCTTATTTTTTAAAAATGAATATAGGAAGAACCTCAGAACTTTCCAAAAAGTTAGAACAAAATAAAATAATAATAGGATCAGTTTCTTATGATCATATATTTATAGAAAATATATGTATTGTATCCATAAAAGCAACCATAGTAAAAGAAAAAGAATTTGTAAAAGAAATAACAAAACAAATAGCGCATCCCATCTTTAAAGAAGAGCTTTTTAAACTCTACCAAAGAGATACTACATTAGAAGTTGCAGCAAGATGTGAATATATATATCGTATGATAAATCCACTAATAGAAAATATATTTACATTTTCCTATGAAAAAAGGGATACCGTAAAGCAAATAAAAAGTTATTCCTATGAAGATTTTCAAAACATAATGAAGTCATTTTCCTTTGATGAATATGCTATTTGTAAAATCGCAAAAAAGGTAGAAAAGAATGAGGAAGCAATTGACATATACAAATAAGTTTAATATAATGAAAGCAGAGTAGGTGCATAGAAATGAAAAAAAAAGGATTTACTTTAATTGAATTATTAGGTGTAATTACAGTTCTTGCCATTTTGTCTTTACTCGTATCTGTACCTGTTACAAAGTTCATAAAAGATGCGAATCAAAAGGCATGTGAAGAACAAGTAGACAACATTATTATAGCCACTAAATTATGGGGAAGAGATCATATAGAATCACTTCCAGATAACATAAATAGTAAAAGTACAGTCACACTAAATACTCTTATAAAAGATGGTTATTTAAAAGAAGCACCAACCAATCCTAAAACCAAACAAAAATTGAGTCCTACTCTTCAAGTTAGTATTACAAAAAAAGGCAAGAAGTATTTTGAATATAAACTAGTAAATAATTTCTGTAATTAGTGCATTCTTGTACTTTTTTTATTTGTCTTTTAATAAAAGAGAATCCATAACAATTAGTTTATCTACATAATATAATAATTTTTCCTTTAAGCAGCTATATTTCTCTTCTGATATTAAAAAAGTATAAGTAATATTATCTTTAAAATCTTTTTGCGTGATATCTACATTAAATAAAATAGTATCTATATCTTTCATATGTACATAAGAAAAAATGATTTGAATTTTATAACCCTTTATAAGTGAAACAATAGAAGATTTTAAAATGGCTTCCTTAATAGCACATGTATAAGCTCTATAAAGCCCCCCAACACCAAGCTTTATTCCACCAAAATAGCGAACCACAACACATAAAACATTGTGAAGATCCTTTTGCTTTATAACATTTAAAATAGGCATGCCAGCAGTACCAGAAGGCTCTTTATCATCTGTACATTTTTCTAAATTATCAAAACGATAAGCATAACAGACATGAGATGCATCTTTTTCTTTTTGACGAATTTGATGTATATAAAGTTCAATCTCTTTTTTTTCAAAAATAGGAAAAAGATAAGCAATAAACTTAGATTTCTGAATAACAATAGTATGCAAAACAGGTTTTTCAATAGAGTGCATAATTTTCACCAAGACCATTATAACGTATAGAGAAAAAGAGTACAAGTAAGTTTTTTAAAATATATGATATAATAGCAAAAGGAGGAAACTCGTATGGAAAAAGAGACACGAATCAAACAAAAATTATCACTTGTTCCAAACAAACCAGGGTGCTATCAAATGAAAAATAAAGAAGGAATTATTATCTATGTAGGAAAAGCCAAAAATTTGAAAAATCGTCTAGCATCTTATTTTAGAGGAACCCATACAGGAAAAACAGCTAGACTAGTAAGTGAAATAGAAGATTTTGAATATATCATAGTAGGAAGTGAAACAGAATCTCTTATTTTAGAATTAAATCTAATAAAAAAATATGATCCCAAATATAATATTTTACTAAGAGACGATAAAACGTATCCTTATATTGAACTGACAGCAGAAGATGTACCAAGACTTCTCATTGTAAGGAATTTAGCACGAAAAAAAAATAGAAAAGCAAGACTGTATGGACCCTATCCAAATGTAAGTGCAGCAAGAGAAACAGTAAATTTATTAAATAGAATTTATCCATTGCGTAAATGTAACACTTATAACAAAAAGCCTTGTCTTTATTACCATATAGGAGAGTGTCTTGGATATTGTACTAAAAAATTTGATAAAGAAAGATTAAAAAGAATAGAAAATGAAATTATTCGTTTTTTAAATGGGGATAGTACACATGTATTAGAAAAATTACGAAAAGAAATGTTAGAAGAAAGTGAAAAATTAAACTTTGAAAGAGCAAAAGAATTAAAAGAATTAATCACATATATAGAAATTACACTAGCAAAACAAAAAGTCGAAATAAAAGATACAGTAGATAGAGATGTATTTGGTTATTATGAGGAAAAAGGATATCTATCCATTCAAGTATTTTTTATAAGAAGTTCAAAAATTATAGAAAGACATAGTACCATTTTACCAATAATTGAATCCAAAGAAGAAGAACTATCAAGATATATAGCAAAGTTTTATGAAAAAAATTTTTTACTACCTAAAGAAATATTAATTCCACCATTTGTAAATAAAGAACTTCTATCCAACTATTTAAATATACCAGTTCGTGTACCAAAAAGAGGGGAAAAAAGGAAAATAGTAGAAATGGCTTCTAAAAACGCAGAAAATGCTCTACATGAAAAATTTTCTTTAATTGAAAAAGATGAAAATAGAACTATTATTGCCAATGAAGAGTTACAAAAAGCCTTACAATTAGATAAATTAGATAGAATTGATTTATTTGATAACTCTAATTTATTTGGAAGTTTCAACGTATCAGGAATGGTTGTTTTTAAAAATGGGAAACCAGCTAAAAATGAATACCGAAAATTTAAAATATCAACGGATAAAAATGATGATTATGGAACGATGAAAGAAGTAATTTATAGAAGGTATTTTAGAATGTTAAAAGATGATTTAGAAAGACCAGATCTTATTATTGTAGATGGAGGTATTGGGCAAATACATGTAGCAAGGGAAGTGTTAGATAGCTTGGGTATCTCCATCCCAGTAGCAGGTCTTAAAAAAGACGATAAACATGCAACAGAAAGTCTTCTAGCAGGAAATCCTTTTATGAAAATAAAAGTAGATAGAAAAAGTAATTTATTTTATTATTTAGAAAGAATGCAAGATGAAGTACATAATTATACCATTCATTATCATAGACAAATTAGAAGTAAAGGCTCTTTAGAAAGTGTATTAGATGTAATACCAGGTATTGGTTCAAAAAGAAAAAAAGAACTTCTTAAAAAATTTCATTCTTTAAATAAAATAAAAGAGGCGAGTATAGAAGAGTTAAGTGAAATATTACCAAAGAATCTTGCTGAAGATTTACAAAAGTATTTAAAAGAAAACGAATAAAGGATATATATATGATAATAAGTTATAATAGTTAACTTATAAACTTATAAATAATTTATTGAAGAAATATAACATATTAGACGAATATCGTTTCCATTTTAGAGACAAAAAAAAGAAAATTTGGAGAGAAAAATTCAAAAATTTTCAAAATCTGTAAATAGTTGTTTTTCCTTATAAAATAAGGAAATTTATATTTATTTCGTAGACTATAAGTGATATAATTAATATAGGAACACAAGACTTTTGTTGGGTGCTTGCCAAACTTCCATTCCTATGGATAGAAGGGAGGCTTGAGATTATGAAAAAAAGGATTTTTGTTTTAAAGATTCTAAATAGTATCATATTCATTTTATTCCTCCTACTTTTATTAGTAGTCGAAATAAAGAAATAGCACCCTAATCAAGTAGATTAAGGTGCGAGTCATTATTGGTAAGCACTCAACTTTGCAGACAAGTCAAGTGTTCCTTTTTATTGTATGAAGTTTCCTTCATCTATATACATAATACCACAACTTATACTAAAAATCAATGAATTTGACAATTTTTGAAATCGTGTATACTAATCTAGCGAGAGAGGGAAAAATATATGAAAATGGATCAAATTTTTATAGGAAACATAAATAAATGTATAAAATGTGGTATAGAGGAATCTAAGTCTGGTTTTAATGATGGACTTTTATTAGAAATGGGTGGAAGTCAAACAATACAAAGAGAAGCAGAGATTTATAAAGAAAATGCATTTTTACTTCGTTTACAAGATGGTAGATATATGTCGATATAGAAAAGTTAAATACAGCGCTCGATTGTATTAGAAGTCGTAGAAGTATAGAAAAACTTGGAGGTTTAGCTATGGAAACCTATACCTTTAAAGAAGGCACATTATTTGTAGATGAAAAAACACTAAGACCTTACATACCACAAAAAAATAACGAAGATAAGAAACATATTAGATAAAAAATAGAAAAGGCAACTTTCATAAGTTGTTTTTTTCTTACAAAATATTCATTTATAAACCTTTAAAATATAGTATAATGTATTTGGTGATTACATGGAAAAAATACTAATGATAGAAGATGATGAAACAATACGATTGGGACTTCGCTATTATTTAAAACAAGAAGAATTTGAAGTCATAGAAAATGAAAAATGTGAAGGAACATTAGAACTTATTAAAAAAGAAAAACCAAGTCTTATCTTACTAGATCTAAATCTTCCAGATGGAGATGGGTTTGAACTTTTTAAAAAAATAAAAAAAGAAAAAGATATTCCTATTATTTTCTTAACAGCAAACGACCTAGAAGTTTCTATTGTTATGGGCTTAGACATGGGAGCAGATGATTATATAACAAAACCATTCAAAGCAAGAGAGCTAGTTTCTCGTATCAAAAACGTTTTAAGAAGAGCAAATAAAACCCAAAATGAAAATATTATAGAAATAGAAGACGTAAAAATAGATTTAAACCAAGCCAAAGTATTTAAAAAAGAAAAAGATGTTTTTTTAACAGCATTAGAATATAAAATATTACTTATTTTAGCTTTAAACAGAGGAACTGTTTTTACAAGAGAAAAAATACTAGCAGATATTTGGGATGTAAATGAAGCATATGTAAATGACAACACGCTTACCGTTTATATCAAAAGGATTCGTGAAAAAATAGAAGAGGATCCCAACAACCCTAAAATTATTATAACAGTAAGAGCAGTAGGCTATAAAGTAGGTGCGTAAATGTTTGAAAATAAAGAAATAAAAAAACTAACTTTTTTTAGTATTTTATCTTTTCTTTTAGGATTAGGAATGCTATTTACCTTTCATAATATTACTTATAACTTATATAAAACAAATCTAGTAGAAAACAATAGTTATTTAATAGAAAAGATAGTAGAAAAACACCCTGAATTAGAAGAAGAAATGATAAAATTATTAACAGATCAAAAATTAGAAACGGAAAAAGGAAGAAGGATTTTAGAAAAATATGGACTAGATAAAATTGATTCATTAGACTTTCTAGAAAACATGCATACCTTAAAATTCAATATGTTTTTCTATGACCTTTTCTTTGTTCTCTTTTACTTTATATGTATTATCTCTGTCTATCTTCTTTTTATCAAAAAACAATATCAAAAAGTAGAAGAAATGAATCAATATATGGTATCGGTGTTAAATGGTGATTATCGTTTTCATATTAGAGACTATGAAGAAGGAGCCATGAGTAGACTGCGTAGTGATATTTATAGAATAACAACCAGACTAAAAAATCAAAAAGAAGATGTATTAAAAGATAAAAAAAATCTAGAAGATGTTTTATCAGATATATCACATCAACTAAAAACCCCACTTACTAGTATGTATGTAATAAATGATGTTTTATATGAAGATACACTAAAAGAAAAAGAAAAGAAAGAACTTTTAACCAAAAACAGAAAACAATTAGAAAGAATAGAATGGTTAGTTACCTCTCTTTTAAAAATATCAAGAATAGATAGTGGGACAATCACTTTAAAAAAAGAAGAAATCAAAGTAAAAGAATTAATAGAAAAATCACTAGAACCTATTACAATTGCCTTAGAACTCAAAGACCAAGAAGTAGAAATACAAGGGAAAGAAAATTTAACGATAAATTGTGATAGAAACTGGACAAGAGAAGCACTTCTAAATATTTTAAAAAATGCCCATGAACATAGTCCTGAAAAAGCAAAAATAAGTATTTCTTATGGAACCAATGCTCTTTACACATTTATAAAAATAACAGACAAAGGAGAAGGAATAGAAGAAAAAGATTTAAAAAAAGTATTCAAAAGATTTTATAAAGGAAACCATAATAAAGAAAGTATTGGAATAGGACTGAATATGGCATATACCATCATTGAAAAACAAAATGGAACCATTGAAGTAGATAGTAAAAAAGAAAAAGGGACAACATTTACGATAAAACTTTTTAAAAACATTTATTAAATGACAAAACTGTAATTGTTTTTGTCATAAAAGAGTCATACTTATTTAGTATAATGAAACCAAGGAGGAAATAGTATGGAAATTTTAAAAGTAGAAAAATTAACCAAAGTATATGGAAAAGGAGAAACCAAAGTAACTGCTTTAGACCATTTATCTTTTTCTGTAGAAAAAGGAGAATTTGTTGCTATTGTAGGTGCATCTGGTTCAGGAAAATCAACACTCCTTCATTTACTTGGAGGGGTTGATAGACCTACATCAGGAAAAATATTTGTAGAAGGAGAAGACGTCTATAAATTAAATGAAACATCCCTTGCAATATTTAGAAGAAGACAAGTAGGACTCATCTACCAGTTTTATAACTTAATACCTATTTTAAATGTAAAAGAAAATATTACATTACCCATTCTTTTAGATAATAAAAAAGTAGATGAAGTATATTTAAAAGAAATTATAGAAACATTAGGACTTCAAAATAGAGTAAAACATCTTCCAAATGAGTTATCAGGAGGACAACAACAACGTGTTTCTATAGGAAGAGCTTTAATGAATAGACCCTCTATCTTACTTGCCGATGAACCAACAGGAAACCTAGATTCAAAAGCCTCAAAAGAAATCATGGATTTATTGAAATTATCTAACAAAAAGTATGGACAAACGATTATTATGATTACACATGATCATAATTTAGCACTAACAGCAGACCGTATCATCACAATAGAAGATGGTTCCATCATCTCAGATGAGAAGGTGACAAAGTGAAAATATTAAATAAATTAACAATCAAACATTTAGCAATGAATAAAAAAAGAACAGTAGTAACCATAATTGGTGTAATTTTATCAACAGCACTTATGGTAGGAATAGGACTTTTATTTTCTTCCCTAAGAGATAATACCATAAAAACCACCATTCATTCGAATGGTGCCCAACATGCCAAAATAGAAGATATACCATTTGAGAAAAAAAGTATCATAGAAAACAATGTATATGTAAAAAATGTCTTTTATGAGCATCACTTAGGTGTTGCTAAAATCGGAGAAAAAGAAGAATCCTATCTTCTAGTAAGTGAAGTATCCAAAGGTCTTTTAGATGCTTTTACACTAAAAAAAGGAAGACTTCCTGAAAATGAAAATGAAATTATCATAAGAAAAGAGTGCTTTGATAATGTAAAAATAGGAGATACACTTACTTTAAAATTAGGACAAAGAAAAAGTAAAGATGGAGCTCTTCTTGATTTAGATAGCCAATTAGAAGAAGGGGAAACCCTTGCTGATGAAATAGAAAAATCCTATAAGGTAGTAGGAATTGTAGAACGCAATTTTACACAAAAATATTCATTACCTGGATATATGGCTTATACCAAATTAGACATAAACAAAAAACAAAATATCAAAGCCTATATTACTTACAAAAGTCCAAAAGATGCCTATGACAAAACAGATAAAATTGCATCCAATTTAGGTTTTTCCAAAATGGAAAAAGAAAAAAATGTTTCATATAATGATGCTCTTCTATCTTCTTATGGAGTAAGTAGATATTCCAATATCATGGATTCTATGATGGGAGTAATCATCATTGTACTTACCTTGATTTCTATAGGATGTATAACTGTTATTTATAATGCCTTTGCTATATCCGTTATGGAAAGAAAAAAGCAATTTGGTTTATTTGCAAGTATAGGAACAACAAGAAAACAGACAAGACATACTGTATTCTTTGAAGCGTTTATTATTGGAATAATTGGTATACCACTTGGAGTGATAGGTGCACTTTTAGGAATTAGTATAGTCCTTATGATAACAAATAGTCTAATTACCGAAGCATTTGAATTCCCACTTGTTTTATCTATTTATCCAACCTTTATCATTGTACCTGTTATTTTTATGATTCTTGTTATTTTATTATCCGCCTTTTTACCAGCCCATAAAGCAAGTAAAATTACTCCAATAGAAGCCATTAGACAAAACGATGATATTAAAATAAAAGGAAGAAAAGTAAAAACCAATATTTTTATTCAAAAAATATTCGGAGTAGAAGGAAATCTAGCATTAAAAAACATCAAAAGAAACAAGAAAAAATATCGTATCACTATTTTATCTTTATTTATTAGTATTGTATTATTTATTTCTTTTTCAAGTTTAATGGAATATGGAGTAAGTGCTGTAAATGATATGGCAACCATACCTGAATTTGATATTTTTGCAATGATACATCCTAAACATAATGAAGATACAAATAAATTTTATGAAAAACTAAAAAACAAAAAAGAAGTAAAAAAATCAACACTTTTATCTTCCTCTTATTTTACTACAGATGCTTTTAGAAATTCATATACAAAAGAAGCTTTACAATATATAAGAAAAGAGAAAAAAGAAAAAAACTTTGAAGATATAATTCTCACAAGTATGGATGATGAAAATTATAAAAAACTGCTAAAAAAATATCATCTAAAAGAAAATACACCAATTGTTTTAAATAAAGTAAAGAAAATAGTATATAAAAAGGGTAGTAGAAAAGTGATGAATATTACACTTTTTGATGAGAATATAAAAGAAATCCCTGTTTATATAAATAATTATGATGAAGAAAAAGATAGATCAACAATGGAAAAAGTAAACACCCTTTCTAACATTTATTATATAGATGAGTTACCATATGGATGTAATTATCAAGCATCAAACGAAAATATTCAAATAATAGTAAGTGAGAAAATGTTAAAAGAAATGAATCAAAAATCAGAGCATGTCCTTTTTAGTAATGTTTATATAACAGCAGATGATATAAAATCATTAGAAAATTATTTATCCAAAATAGAAGAGGATAATAATTTTGATAGCTTCTTTTATCAAAATATAAAAGAAGCCATACAGATGCAAAAAAATTTAATCATTGTAATAGAATTATTACTATATGGGTTTATTGCCCTTGTTACTCTAATTGGAGTAACAAGTGTCTTTAATACAATTCATACAAGTGTTGCACTTCGAAGAAAAGAATTTGCTATGTTAAGAAGTATAGGACTAACCCCAAGAGGCTTTAATAAAATCTTATATTTTGAAAGTTTCTTTGTAGGAATAAAAGCACTTATCTATGCACTTCCTGTAACACTTGTAATTAGCTTTTTAATCAGTAGACAAGTTTCGAATGTAGTAGACTCTGCATTTATGATTCCATATAAAAGTATTATGATTGCCACAATAGGTGTTTTCCTAATTGTATTAATAACTATGCTTTATGCTGCATCAAAAGTAAAAAAAGAAAATATTTTAGAAGCTATAAGAGAAGAAAATATTTAAATTTCTTCTTTTTTTCTGTAAAAATAGTGACTTTGGTAAAAAAAGTCTCTATTTTAAGGCATATATGCAAAATATTAAAGGTTCTTTCCCACTTTTG
>CATOOY010000029.1 GCA_951801995.1 uncultured Erysipelotrichaceae bacterium | reverse complement strand
TTAGGATAAAGAAAAAATGTAGAAAAGCTTGTAAATAAAAAGATTTTATAATAAAATATTCCATTAATAGAAAAGGGGAGATATTATGGAAAAAGGAAAAGAGATAAAAAAATTATTCCTATCAATATCAATAATATTTGCTTCAATTTTATTAGCATTTATAATGCAAGTAGGAAATAAAATAAATATACAAAAACTAGAAAGCAATGCACATGGGTATTTAGACTCTAGTCAAAATCAGTATAAAAATCAGTATATATATTTATCAGATCTAGACTATATAACAGACAATAACTGGTCTTACAATGGCTGGAGTGGGCATGAAATCCAAAAAGATAAAAATCAAGACGGAGGAGTCTTAAGCCTTATCATCAATGGTGAAAAAAGATTATTTGCAAAAGGTCTTGGTGTTCATGCAAAAGGTCAAGTGACTTTTGATATATCTGAATACTCAACACAATTTCCAAGATTTATTGCTAAACTTGGTGTTGATGCTGCAAGAGGAACAAATGGTAGTATTTGGTTTAGAATTACAGCATCTAAAGATGGAACTACTTGGGATAAATTGATCGATAGAACAGATGTTATGACAGGTACAAGTGAAGCTCTTATGGTCGATTTAGATGTCACAGGATACAAATATCTTTGTATTTACGTCGATCCAAATGGTTCCAATGCTGCAGACCATGGTACTATAGCAGATGCCCGTTTAGTTACAGAAGATTTTCAATTAAGTGATACAGGAAATTACACTAAAATTAAAAAATTAGATTATTATGATAATATTTTAGTTGCTAATAATTATGAAGACAATTATAATAATAATTATAGACTTATTCTTGAAAGAGAATTAGTAAACAAATTAGGGTATTGGAATATTCAGTATATTACAGATTTAGATACTAACGTTTCTGAAACATTAGATTGGATTTTAAGTAATAATAGAAGAATAGAAGAAGTTATTGAAGTTGGTGAAATTTCAAATACTACAAAATTCTTAACTGTTATTTCTGATATTTATCATAAATATCAAAATGAATTAAATGCAGAAAATGGTTACGTTTATGAAAAAATGATGATAGCTTTAGCAGCAGGATACTCTACTGATAAAATAATATCACCACTTTCATTTGGTTTCCCATCTCCTACATATGACTATTTAGAACGTTTTGAAATAATGAAAAATTTATTTGATAATAATAAACTAAAAATAGTTAAAAATAATGATTTACAAGGTGAATTTATTGACAATAATTGGTTTAAAGATTATCATGTAGAATTAATGCGTATGGTAATGCAAGATGGAACAAGCAATGGTGACCTTGTATGGCTAAATGGATTTACCTATGAGAAAAAAAGTGTAAGTTTCTATATGATAGGTTATGTATCCCCAGTATATACGCAAGATAAATATTATGCAGAAGAAAACAGAGAAAAATATGATAACCAATTTTATTTAAGCAAATATGGTGTTCCATATGGTTTAATAAATGGCGCTAAAATTCCAAGATATTGGATGGTCTTTGCGAATGGTGGTATTTGTTGGAATGCTTCTCGTGTTGGACAAAGCATGTACCGTGTAAATGGTGTACCTGCAACAGGTGCTTACCAGGTAGGCCATGAATTATATATCCAATATTATGAAGATGCAAATGGCAATGGTTATTGGTCACCAAGATATGGTAACTGGAGTGGTGCTGGAAGTACTTGGGGTGGCTCCAATCCTTTCCGTTACATATTTAACTGGAATAATAAATATTTTGCAGACAAAAACATTAGTGGTTCTAAGGTAGCATCAAGTACTGGCTATCTATATTTAGGTCAAGCGAACCTAAATAGATATGAAGATTATAAAAAATCATTATATTTAAATTTAACAGCCAATTCTTATACAAATGATAATAAAAAACTAGAGACATATTTTAAATCTTTAGAAGTTAACAATATAAATTTAGACACTTATGATTATATAATAAGTCTTTATAAAAAGATGAGTGTTAAAAATGAAGGGGGAACAATAACTTCTAGTGATTGGTATGCTTTGGCAAATAAAATAATCAAAGCATATACTTATTATCCAGTTGCAATGTTTGATTTATTAAATGTTATAAGACCATATTTAGAAGGTAGTGAAAAATTACATATAGATAGATTAGAAAAAGAAGCATTAGAAAAAGCAGTTGTTGCAACATCAAAAGAGACAATTCAAGGAGATGCTGTTAGAACACATGCAAGACAACTATTAAATAGAGCTCAACCAGATCCTATGTCATTCTCATTTGATGGTGAAAATGCTGGCAAAATTGTTAGAAATCCACTGTACCAATTCGCTTGGGCATATAGTTTAGATGGTGGAGTAACTTTTACAGAATTTGTAAATGATGATGCACTTACGCTAACAAATGAAGAAATAGCTAAAATTACTGCTGAAAATGATATAATCTTTAAATTTATGGGGTTAACTGACTATAGATATACTATAGATATTACTAAAGGATCATTAAGTAATAATTTATTTGCTAACGATTTAGAAAATAGAGTGGTAGGTGTAGATTTAATTTATGAATGGCGTAATAGTGAAAATGACCCATGGAAATCATATAGAATCGCTTCTCCAGATAATACAGGAACCAAAACCTTACATGTTAGAAGAGGAGCTACTGGAACACAATTAGCAAGTGATTCAGCAACTTATACATTTACACCTGACAATCAACCTGATACAAGAAAATATGTTCCTGTATCGCACTTAACTATAGAAGCAGTATCTACAGAAGCAACAAATAATGGTGGATCAGCTATTTATGCAATTGACGGAAATTATAATACTAGATGGCATAGTGCATGGGATGGCAGCGATACAGAAAGATTTATAACAATAAAATTAGATAAATCAAGATATGTTTCAGCAGTAGAATATGTTCCAGCTGGTGGTGGAAATGGTAGAATAAATGATGGAACTGTTTGGGGGAGTATGGATGGTGAAAACTGGGAAATATTATCTCAAAGAAAACGTATAACTTATTCTTCACAAGCAGATACTATTGAGCAAGCGATACAGTTTACTCAGAAATTTGAAGTAGATAGTCCAAAAGAAGTACAATATGTTAAAATAGTAGCAGATAGAACAAACGGAAATTGGTTTGCAGCTAGAGCATTTAATATCTTCCAAGATATAACAAAAAATCCAAGACCAACAGCTGGAGTAGCATATAGCACTACTGATCCAACGAACAATGATGTAGTAGCAAGACTTCTAAATATAAGCTCATCTAACTATGAAATAATAAGTGAAGGTGGAGATACACATACATTTACAGAAAATGGTGAATTTACTTTTAGATTTGTTGATAAAGAAACAGGTTTTGAAGGATCAGCAGTAGCGAAAGTAGATTGGATTGATAAAAAGGCGCCTACGGCTACATTTGAATATACTCCTAATTCAACAACTAGCCGTTCTGTAATTGCCACATTAAAACCAAATGAAAAAGTTACTGTAACAAATAATGGGAATTTTACTGTTGATGAAGAAGGAAATATTTATAATATTGATGGAACTATGATTCCTGGTTTGAAAGCAGATGAAAATGGTGATGTGTGGGATGCTGACGGGAATTATGTTACAAATGTAAATCCATTTACTTATGAATTCCTTTCAAATGGAGAGTTTACATTTGAATTTGTGGATGCTGCTGGAAACAAAGGTACAGCTACTGCGAAAGTAGATTGGATAGATACATCAGCACCAGATATAACTCCACCAAAAGCAACAATAGAATATGATATAAAATCATTAACCAATCAAAATGTAACAGCAAGTATATCATTTGATGAAGAAGTAATAGTAACAAATAATGGAGGAAAAAGAACATATACATTTACAAAAAATGGAGAATTTACATTTGAATTTAAAGATATAGCAGGAAATAAAGGAACAATAAAAGCGAAAGTAGATTGGATAGATAAAGTAGTACCCACAGCAAAAATAAAATATGAAAGAAAAGAAGATAAAGTAATAGTACATGTAGTAGAACCAAGTGAAGCAATAGTATTTAAAGAAGGATATGGAGTCTACGAATTTACGAAAAATGGAAATTATGATATCTATTTCTACGATAAAGCCAAAAACATAGGAAAAGTAACAGCAGTAATAACAGGATTAAAAGAAGATATAGTAGAAATAGAAAAGCCAGAAGAGCCAATACAACCAGAAAATCCAGGAGGAAACAAAGGACCAGTAAATAATAATGTAGAAAATAGTAATAACAACAGGAAAGAATATAATATAGAGAAAAAAGTAAATAAAGAAGGAACCAACATAGAGAAAGAAAAAGAAGAAGTAGAAGAAGAAACGATTGAAGAAGAGGAAGAAAAGGTCAAAGAAGAAAAGAAAAATAAAGAAACCACAACAAAACAAGAGAAAAAAGAAACAGAATTCCAAAAAGAAAACGAAATAAAAAAATATATTATACCTGTAGTTGTTACAACCCTCACTATAATCTCAATCATAACTTTTATAATAAAAAAAAGTAATAGTATATAAAAATATTATATAAGAAAAAGAAGATAGCAAAATTTATCTTCTTTTTTACAATTATATTGAATAAAAATTGACAAAAGAAAACTTCTTCTGTATACTATCTAAAAAAGAAAAGGAGAGAAAAAATGAAAAAAATAAAAAGTATATTTTTAGGACTTATAACAACATTCGCAATGACATTAACTGTAAATGCAGCAGGAAATATTAATCTTTCATCTTATGCAAGTGAAGATTTAAATGCAACTTTCACAGAGGAGAATATAACATCAAGTCATATGGCAAACTATAATCCTACTAATGTTAGTGTTCCCATTTATGTTTTCAGAGGAACTGGCTGTGGATACTGTAAATATTTCTATCAATATGTTGCAGATGAATTACTAGCAACACATGGTGACAAAATTAATATTATCAGTTTTGAAATAAGAAACAATGCATCTAATTGGAATTTAGCACAAAAAATACAAGAATATAGAGGAGAATATGGAAATACAGGTTCCATTGGTACACCATATATAGTAATTGGAGATAAATCCTTTACAGGAAATATCAGTAGTAAAAAAGCAGAAATAGAAGCAACTATAGATTTATTATATAATGATTCAAATCGTTATGATATAATTGATGACATGAATAATAATCAAAAAAAATTTACAGACAATAACGTAACTTTTATAAGTAGTAAAGGAATCAATAAAAACTACTCATTAAGTGTAAATCAAATTGATAAAACCAATGTAATATTAACTGGATATGATTATATAGATGCTTATGATATTACAATGTATGATGGAACCAATATTGTAACATTACCTAAAGGGAATTATACAATTCGTATCCCTATTCAAAAAAAATATGATATATATGAAATTGCATATATAGAAAATAACCAAATAGTAGAAAAAATAAAACCAATTTATGAAAATGGTGAAATTGTATTTACAACAAACCATTTATCAGAATATGCTATTTTTGGAAAAAATAACACTGACATAGGAAATACTGTAGAAGGAAGCAATTCAACAAATAGTAATGAAAACAAAGCACCAAATAATGCACAAACATCTTCAATGAATATTGTGCTGTATCTTGTACTAGTAATTGGCTCTTTAATAGGTATGATTTATATATTTACAAGTAATAAAAAAGAAATAGCCTAATTGCTATTTCTTTCTATTTGAGTACAATGAAAAAAAGAAAAACGATTATATTTATTTTATTATTAATAATATTTTTGTTTTCAATCATGAAAATAGGATTCTTTCTATTAGATCTATATAAAAATAAAAAAAGCATCGAAAAGTTAATGAAAATTGTGATAGAGAAAAAAATAGACGAAGAACCAGAAGAAACATTTAAAATAGATTTTAATAAATTAATATCAATCAATGAAGACACAATTGGTTGGATAAAATTTAATAAAGAGAAAGTAAATAATCCAATTGTACATACCAATGATAATGCCTTTTATTTAAAGCATTCTTTTGAAAAAAAATATAACCAAGCTGGAACTATATTTATGGATTATAGAAATACCTCTTTTGATAATAAAAATGTAGTATTATTTGGTCATTCCATGCCAGATAATACAATGTTTGGTTCCTTACAGGATGTATTTCAAAAAGATTTCTTTAATGACAAAGAAAATAATTATATTCAAATATTAAACAAAGAAAATGAACTTTTGACATATAAAATATTTAGTTATTATATTATTGAAAAAGAAGAATATTATATAACAACTTTCTTTGAAAACGAAAATAAATTTAAAGAATTTATTGATACTATTACAAAAAGAAGCTACAAAAATTTTAATATAGAAGTATTTCCAAATGATAAAATACTTACCTTATCTACTTGTCAAGGAGCAAGTGGAACATCAAAAAGAAAAGTGATTCATGCTAAAAGAGTCATGAATAATATTTCATAAAGAGATAAAAATTCTCTTTTTTTTATAAACTTTTATCCTTTATCCTTTCATAAATAAAACAAAATATAACACATATATTATTATAGGTGAAAAAAATGTTAAAATATAAAACCTTATTTTTATGTGCTATATTATTATGTATCACTTCTTTTTATATCAGCTATGGAAAAGAAAAAGCCCTTCCCCTATTTGGTAAAATGATCTATGTAGACGCAGGACATGGTGGAATGGATCCAGGTGCTATATATAAAAATATTCATGAAAAGCAAATAAACCTAGAAATTAGTAAAAAATTAGTAAAATCTTTAGAAAAACTAGGTGCTACAGTTTATATGACAAGATATGATGATTATGATCTATCTATTCAAAATACAAATAGTGTAAAAAGAAGTGACTTATCAAGAAGAGCTATTATGATAAATGAATCAAACTGTGATTTGTATATTTCCATTCATTTAAACTCTGATTTATCCCCTACTTGGCATGGGACCCAAATTTTTTATGATGATGTAAATATGGAAAACGAAAAACTCGCCAAAATAATGCAAGAAACATTTCAAGAAGAAATGAAAAGCAATCGAAAATATAAAGAATTGACCAATATTTATTTGTATAGAAAAGTAAAAAGACCAGGTGTATTAGTAGAAGCTGGATTTTTATCAAATCCAAATGACAGATATTTATTAAGACAGAAAACACATCAACAAAAAATAGTAAATACCATTATAAAATCCATTTTAAAATATTATAAACTATAACAAAAATTCCACAAAAATCCCATAAAAATAACATATTTTTTTTATATATTTTATGATATAATGAGCATAGGTGATTATATGCGAGACAAGATATTTAAAACGCTAGATGAACAAATAGAAATATTAAAAACCAAAGGCCTCATTATAGAAGATGAAGAAAAAGCCAAAACAATTTTATTAAGAGAAAACTATTTTTTCCTAAGTGGATATCGATATTTACTTATGAAACAAAAAGAAAAAAAATTTATAGAAGGTGCTACATTTGAAGAACTATATGCTATCTTCAAATTTGACCGTATGCTAAGAAACATAATGTTTAAAAATATTTTGATTATAGAAAATAATATAAAATCAATTTTAAGCTATAGACTATCTAAAAAATATGGTCATCGAGAAAAAGACTACTTAAATCCAGATAATTTCACACAAGATGCTATGAAAAATAGACAAGTAAGAGATATATTAAATAAAATGAAAAGACAAATTCATGTAAATGGTGCCCAGCACACTGCGACCATGCATTATATAAATCATTATGGTTATATTCCCCTATGGATATTAGTTAAAGTCCTCTCCTTTGGCATCGTATCAGAACTATACAATATTTTAAAAGGACAAGACCAAGAAGAAATAGCCAATTTCTATCACCTTGATAGTTACACACTTTCTATTTATCTATCCATACTAGCAAACTTTAGAAATTTATGTGCTCATGAAGATATTTTGTATGACCATCGTACCCAAAAAGTAATACCAAATACTAAATATCATAGTATTTTAGAAATAGAGCAAAAAGATGACGAATATATTTATGGAAAAAACGATCTTTTTGCAGTTATAATTATACTAAAGCAAATGCTTACAGATTCAGAATTTAGTGATTTTATAGGTGAAGTACAATATGAGATAGATATATTAGATGGAAAAGTAAATACAGTACCATTGAATCCAATATTAAATAGAATTGGTTTTCCACCCAATTATCAAGAAATAAGTAATATATAAAGGAGGAAAAATGAAAAAAAATATAAAATATCTATATATAAGTGGAATGATAATATCCTTATTTGTAGGAATCATAGGAACCCTTTTTACAGTAAATTATTTAAAAGATCCAAACCAAACAAAAGAAGTAAAAAAAGTAAGTATAACAGAAACAAACACAATAAAAGAAGCTGTAAATAAAGTATATAATGCAGTTGTCTTAATAAAATCATATAAAGGAAAAGAACAAATAAGTTCAGGGACAGGATTTATATACAAAAAAGATAATAAAAAAGGATATTTAATAACCAATCACCATGTTATTGAAGACTCTACTACAATTAAAGTAAAAAATATAGAAGGAAAAGAAGTAGACGCAACATTATTAGGTAGTGATGCTTATGCAGATATAGCAGTCTTATCTATAGAAAAAGATGCAGTTTTAACCGTTGCAGAAATAGGAAATAGTACAGAAATAGAAATAGGCGATACCATTTTTACAGTAGGTTCTCCACTTGGAGAAGACTATATGGGAACCGTTACCAAAGGAATCTTATCTGGAAAAAATAGAACAGTAACAGTAGAAAGTAGTAATGGTGGAGCTATCATGGAAGTATTGCAAACAGATGCAGCTATTAATCCGGGAAATAGTGGAGGTCCACTAGTAAACATTAATGGAGAAGTAATTGGTGTAAATTCTATTAAACTTGTTGAAAATGAAATAGAAGGAATGGGATTCTCTATTCCAATAGAATTAGCAATGTCCTCTGTAGAAAAGTTAGAAAAAGGAGAAAAAATAGTAAGACCAATGTTTGGTATATCTATGATTGAAGTAGACAATGTTTATACATTATATAGAAATAATATAGAAGTACCAAAAGATATTAAAGAGGGAATTGTCATAGCGAGTGTAGAAAACGATACCCCAGCCAAAGAAGCAGGACTACAAAAAGGGGATATTATTATAAAATTAGATAATACAAATATAGATTCAGTTGCAACCTTTAGATATACATTATATAAATATTCTGTAGGGGATAAAGTAAAAGTAAAATTTTATCGTGGAAAAGAGGAAAAAGAAGTAACCATAACACTTAATAAAGAATCTGAATAAAAAGCTATAAAAAATTTATAGTTTTTTTTATAGAAAATGATAACAAGAGTAAAGATAAATCGACTAAAAATTTACCATGATATGATATAATAAAAAAAATAGGGGTGTGTCAAATGATAGAAAGACGGAATATATGTCTTGGTTTATTTATTATTAGTATCTTAATATTAACAGCATTTTATATAAGTAAAAAAGACGAAGAAAAAAGAAAATTAGAGCAAAAACAAGCTACCTTAAAATTAGAAAAACAAACTATTCAAAAAATAAAAGAAGCATATGCAACAACTATAAAAACAAATAAAAAAGCTAATTTATATAAAAAAGAAAAAGAAAAATTTATAAAAATAGGAACTATTAAAAATGAAGTAGAATTAGAATTAGAAGAATTAAAAAGTATCACTTACCAAAATAAATATTTAAAAATTAAAAATTTAGACTATTATATATCTTATCAAGATATAGAGAAAATAGAATCATTAACACCAATAAATAAAGACTTTGAAAATTATATTCCCTTTAACGAAAGCATAGTCACAAATAAAACAAAATTATATAAAGAAGATCAACTTATTTTTGATATAGAAGAGAATATAACAGCACCTATTTTGATAAATGAATCAGATAAAAAATATATATCTTTTCATGGTGATTTATATTATGTAAAAAAGGAAGATATCAAAGAGATTATAGCAAATGAAGAGCCAAAAAAAGAAATAGCACTAGAAATGGCAGTTTTAAACTATCACTTTTTCTATGAAGACAATAATAACAATTGTAATCAAATTATTTGTATTCGTAGAAGTGCTTTTGAAAAACAAATGCAATATTTAACAGATAATGGATATTATACAGTAACAATGAAAGAATTTGATAGATTTTTAGATAAAAAAATACAATTACCTAAAAAAAGTGTTTTAATCACAGTGGATGATGGTGCATTAGGATCAGATACCATTTTGCCACAAGTATTAGAAAAATATAATAAAAGAGCCACTCTATTTTTAATAACAAGTTTTTTCGATTATAAAAAATTTACCTCTTCCAACATAGAATTGCACTCACATAGTAACAATATGCATAATCAAGGAGTGTGTCCAGGAGGACAAGGGGGAGGAATAAAATGTTTGCCAGAAGAAAAAGTTTTAGAGGACTTACAAATAACAAAAAATTTATTAAAAGACCCAATAGCCTTTGCCTACCCTTTCTATGAATATAATTCAAGAGCTATAGAACTTCTGAAAAAAGCAGGTTTTAAAGTTGCATTTATAGGGGGAAATAAAAAAGCAAAACCAGGTATAAATAAAATGCTAGTTCCTAGATATGCAGTTGTAGAAACAACCTCTTTAAATGATTTTATAAGAAAAATAACATAATACATAACAAATTATTTTGATACTTTGTTATTTTATGTTATTATAGTAAATGGAAGTGAAAAAATATGGCTTTATTTAAAATGAATGGTAATAAATTAAATAAATTATCTATAAAAAGTTTTCAAAGAGAAAAAGATTTACAAAAGTTATGTGAAAGCAATTTAGATGAATTATTTCAAGTAAGATTTGTAGCAACAGAATTTCCTTTTGGAGACGAGTATAGTGGAAGATTAGATACAATAGGAATAGATTATGAGGGAAACCCTGTAATAATAGAATATAAGTTAGATAAAAACTCAGCTGTATTAAGTCAATGCCTTTTTTACATGGATTGGTTAGTAAACCATAAAGGTGATTTTGAAGTGGCAGTAAAAGAAAAATTGGGAAAAGAAATTAAAATTACATGGGGAAACCCTAAAATGATTTTAGTCGCACAAGACTATAACAAATATGATAAATATGCAGTAAATCAAATTAACTATGATATTTATTTATATAAATATACATTTTATACAACAGGAGAATTATATTTAGAAAATATTAATGTACAAGAAAATAAAAAATATTTTATTCCAAAAAATGAACAAAAAGAAAATGAAACAAATAAATATGAAAGAAAAATTTACAGTATAGAACATCATTTAGAAAGTTGTAACGAGAAAGTAAAAGAATTATATCATGAATTAAATGAAAAAATTATTGAAATTAGTGATCAAATAGAAGTTAGATATTCTAAATATTATATAAGTTATAGAACTACAAAGAATTTTGCAGAAATTTATTTTAAGAAAAATTTTTTACAAGTATATGTAACAAAATCAGAAAATTATAATGATCCTGCTAACAAATTAGAAAAAGTTCCTGAATCTTATAGATGGTCATTAGGAAATAGAATGGATATAAATAACTCTTCTGATATAGATTATATAATAAATATAATTATACAAAGTTATGAAAGTACACTATAAAATATTAGAATGTATAAAAACATTCTTTTTTTGTGAAAATAAAAAATATTTTAATAGCTAAACTAAAATGTTTACATAAACTATGTTAGGAGGGGAAACGATGGATTATAAAATAGTAATAGATGCAGGGAGAGGGGGAAGTGATGTAGGAAAAACAGAAAATGGGATAACAGAGAAAGATTTAAATTTACAATTGTCAGAATTGATGTATCAAAGGTTTGTAGATTTAGGAATACCTGTAGCTATGTCAAGAACAGGTGATGAAACAATAGACCCCGTAGATAGAGTTTTACATATATTAAATGCATTCGGAAATAATAAAAATGTGATTGTAATATCAAATCATACAAACTTTGGAAACAATAAAGGGACAGAAGTAATATATGCCTTACGAAATAATTCAACCTTATCTAATCTTGTTTTAGAAAATTTAGAAGAAGCAGGGATACCTATCCAAGATGCTTACCAACGTAGACTTCCATCAGATACTTCTAAAGACTATTATTTTATCCACAGAGATACAGGCGTTACAGAACCTATTATTATAGAGTATAATGTTCCTAATACAGTGATAAATAATAAAGAAGAACTGAATCAGCAAATTGAAACGTATGTAGCATCTATAGTAAGAGCTATTTCATCCTATATAGGAAAAACAGGTGTATCAGGTAATACTTATACTGTAAAAAGTGGAGATTCATTATGGAGTATTGCCAAAAAGTTTAATACGACTGTAGATGAAATAAAAAAATTAAATAACTTAACGAGTAATTCCTTAAGTATAGGGCAGGAATTGAAAATACCTACGAAAAGTGAAACCCCTACTCCCCCATCAAATTTTTATATTGTGCAAAAAGGAGATTCACTATGGAGTATTGCCCAAAAATTTAATACAACAGTAGATGAAATAAAAAGATTGAATAATTTAAAAAATGATATATTAAATATAGGTGATCAACTTATTGTTCCAGGAAAAACTTCTTCTGATAATATTTATATAGTCGAAAGAGGAGACTCATTATGGAGTATTGCTAATAAGTTTAATACGACAGTAGATGAAATAAAAAAATTAAATAACTTAACGAGTAATTCCTTAAGTATAGGGCAGGTATTAAAAATACCAAAAAGTGTAGAAAATCCACCTTCAGAATCACCAACTTATATTGTACAAAAAGGAGATAGCTTATATACAATTGCACGTAAATTTAATACAACGGTAGATGAGTTAATGAAACTAAATAATTTAAAAACCAATTTATTAGATATAGGACAGGTACTTTATGTTCCAAATAAAATAGAAGAAAATACTTATACTGTAAAAAGTGGAGATTCATTATGGAGTATTGCTCAAAAATTTAATACAACAGTAGATGAGATAAAGAGAAAAAATAATTTAACAAATAATTTATTAAGTATAGGTCAAATATTAAAAGTATAAAAAAATTATTAGATAATTTCTAATAATTTTTTAATGTATTTGTCTGCAAACACCTGGGAATGGTTCATAAAAACAATGTCTTTTATATCTTCCTGTGTTTCTTTGATCCCACCAGAAAGAAAGACAGCTTTCACCTGTTTTAGGTGCATAGAACCATAAAGCATTTGTAGCAGGATAAAAGTATTCTCCACGAATAACACGATTTGCCAATTCTTTTTCTTTTTCTGTAGGATTTCCAAAAAAAAGTGGACTTTCTGTTCCAGAGAAACCACCTGGATTTTGATAAATCATTTGTGAGATAGTAGAAATATTTTTAAAAGTTAAGCAGTCCGCTAAAACTCTATTAATACCAACATTCCCAACCATGAGCATACCAAGAGCTCCCTCTCCTACTGCTTCTGCTCTCATAAGACGAGCGAGTAAGTCTCTTTCTTTTTCAGTGTATTTTACAATCATATAATCACCTATAATATTAATATGATTATAAAAAGAAAAGATGTTGATAATGGGTAAAATTTATGATATAATAAAAATGTTTTCAAAGCATAGGGGTATAGTTCAATGGTAGAATAACGGTCTCCAAAACCGAAGTGTTTAAAAATGATTAAAAATGTTTTGAATCCTTGTATATATTGGGAAAAGTTAAAGTTTCAAACCCTTTAAAAATTGAAATTTGTGCCAGTTTTTATGCCACTTTAAATTTTATAATAAAGTAAAAAAATAGGATGCTATTTTATGTGTAATATGATAAAATATTTTGTGTCACAAATTATATTTAGGGAATTAGTTTAATGGTAAAACTATGGTCTCCAAAACCATCGATAAGTGTTCGATTCACTTATTCCCTGCCAGAACAATCGTTCGCTTTATGCGACTTATATATATATGAATCTAATAGTTTTATTAGATTTTTTTTGTAAAATAGGAAAGTAAACAAAAAAACAACTCTACACTAGCAGTTGTTATTAGAACTTATAAGTTGAAA
Organism: uncultured Erysipelotrichaceae bacterium; assembly: GCA_951801995.1. GTDB lineage: Bacteria > Bacillota_I > Bacilli_A > RF39 > UBA660 > RUG12867. The sequence continues at coordinate 2,064 of CATOOY010000029.1, read as the reverse complement.
TATCATATCTAACAAAAGATGAGCAAACAGATTTATTGAATATTATGGGATGTAATGATTGTACTCCATCACTTGTACAAGCCATTAGATTAAAAAAGATGAGTTTAGATAAAAATTTAACTATTGATGATATGGAAGAAATGTTAGAAGAATCTAAACCTAATCAAACACCAAAGTTAAAAGTTAGTATGAATCGACTAAATAATATACTTCCAACTACTCTAAAAAATGATCGAGAACGAGAAGATTATGTTATTACTGCTTGTGAGTGGTACAAAAAACATCAAATAAAATTTCAAGAACGAAAATCACAAGAGCGATAATGGGAGTATGTTTTCTAAAAAGTCCCTCCTTACAATCCACCCTAAAAAAATACTAACTATTATTACGAACTGAAAAAAATATATAATTTGTAGTAATGACATGATTTAGTTAAAGTGTTAGTATGGAGGCAAGAAAAAGTTTACGTATCGTTATGGAAAAGATGTTGAATACATATGTTATCAGCGCCTCAAATAGAAAGAGTAAATGGTTGGTCTTGGCACGTACACGGTATATTCATCTTTAAGAGTAAGGCACCTTTTATTCATAAAGATGAATTACAAAAAAGATGGGGGCTTGGTATCACTAATGATAAGTGTAAACTTTATGGGAAGATAGATGATATCGGAAAGTATCTCATAAGTCATCTTACAGATATGCCGTTAGATGAAGTGATAAAATCAGGTATTCATATGATGAAAAGGATATAAAGGAAGTTGAAATCAACTATAAAACTGGGAAAAAAGAAAAAGTTCTAATTGTAAAAGGTATTAGAACTAAGTATTATCCACCTAAGTTTAATATAAAAAGATGTTTACGCGAACTAGAACAGCTAAAAATAGAAAGAGAACACTATTGGGAAATAAGAAAAAAAGTTGATTATAGAAAACCAACTTATTGTAGTACACTCCAAATTATAGATGAAGAGAATAATTGGAATAATACGATTAAAACTAGAGGATAAATCTTATAAGAAGTAATACAGTATCTAAACTAACTAGTAATGATTTAAAAGCATTAACTTTTTTAAGAAACAACAAGATCGAAATAAATCAATGAAAATCAAGTAAAACATATAATGTGAATAAAGATAATCAAATCTTATTACCAAAAAAGTTTCGATATGAATTGAATGATTGAAATTATCAATTATCTAGAGGGAAAGTTTTTAATTCACTTAAGGACTATAAGAACGTCTTAGCAAACAAAAAAGTTATCAAACAAAAAATATTTTTTCTAAAAAATCCTCTTTTCATTCTATATTTTTTTTGTTATACTATAATTACATAGGAGGAGTGAAAAATGAAAAAGAAATTTGCATTAGTATTAGTAGGATGCATCGTACTTTTAGGCACAGGATGTGGAAACACAGAAAAGAAAATGACTTGTAGTAGAACAATGGATCAAAATGGAATGAAAGCTGAGCTAAAATATGAAGTAACATATTCAAAAGATACTGTTAAAAGAATAAAATCAACAGAAACAATTACTAGTGATTCTGAAGTAACATTAAATGCTTACAAAAAAAGTGTTGAACAAATATATTCTCCATATAAAGATTTAGAACATTATAAATATAGTGTTACAGTAGATGGAGATAAATTAACTAGCATAGCAGATATCAACTATGAAAAAGTTGATACAGATAAAATGATCAAAATTGATTCTGCTAATGGTCAACTTATTAAAAATGGAAAAGTTAGCTTAAAAGATATAAAAAGTGCCTATGAATCAGTAGGAGCTACTTGTAAAGAATAAAAAAGATGAGAAATCATCTTTTTTTTATTAAGCATCCTTTATAAAATAAATTGATATTTAAAGAAAAACATTTTAGCATATAATACAAAATAAAAAAGTAATAGAGAATATAACAAAAATATAAAAAAGAATGAAAAATGATATGAACCCCGTTTCTTGGACATAGGAAACGAGGTTTTTATATGAGTAAATTAAGTTATGAAGATAAAATAAATATTTATAATGAAAAGAAAAAAGGAATATCTATTACAAAGTTGTCAAAAA
>CATOOY010000028.1 GCA_951801995.1 uncultured Erysipelotrichaceae bacterium | reverse complement strand
GATAATTGTAAAGTTTAAAAAAATCAATATATTTTGGAAAATAGCTAACAAAAAATATAAAATGTAATAAATAGAAATAAGGAGAGTGTAAAATGAAAAAGAAAGGATTTACCTTAATAGAACTTTTAGCAGTAATTGTAATACTTGCTATCATAGCCTTAATTAGTACCCCTATTATTATAAATGTAATAGATAGAGCACAAAAAGGAGCATTTGAAAACTCTGCATATGGTGTCATAGATGCAGCTAAGCTTTATTATGCAGAATCTTATTTAGATGGAAATACGGGTGAGGAAACATTTACCTTCCCAGCTGATACAAAATTAAAGTTATCAGGAACAAAACCAACAGGTGGACACGTAGTAGTGGATGCAGAAGGTAAAGTAAAACTTTCTATAACAAATGGAAAATGGTGTGCTATAAAAAGTAAGAATCAAGAAAAAGTAACTATCACAGATTATAAAGATGGAAAATGTGATGGAGTAGAAATAGAAAATCCTAATCCAGCAGATCCTTGTTTTACAGTGAATCCAAATGATTCATCTGAAATAAATGGGTATACATGTACAGATACAGATATAACTATACCTAGTTCTATAGGCGGAGTAGAAATAAAAAAAATAGGATCAGGTGCATTTTATAGTAAAAATATAACAAATGTAGTGATACCAAATGGAATTATTAGTATTGGTGATACAGCATTTCAAGAAAATCAATTGACAACTATAATTATACCAGGAAGTGTAACTAGTATAGGAAATTATACGTTTGGTCTTAATAAGTTAACATCTGTAACAATGAGTGATAATATATCAAGTATAGGAACAGCTGCTTTTGCTTCTAATCAGTTAACTAGTATAGAAATTCCAAATAGTATAACTAGCATAGGTAATGGTGCATTTTCAGAAAATCAAGCAGGTATGAATGTAATTATAGATAAGCCAAATGGTAGTATACAGGGTAGTCCGTGGGGAGCTACAAGTGTACAGTGGAATGGATAGCAGGTGTAAAAACACCTGTTTTTTTTATGAAAAAATATGCTTTTATTGAACTTATTATAAAAGATTGTTATAATAAAATAAGATAGGTGGTGAGACAGTGAAAACAAGAAAAGAGTTATCTAATTGGAATTTTCCAAAGCGTATGTTTAAAATATGTACTTTTCTTATTTTTGTTTTGTTTTTACAGCTCACTTATCTTGCTATTTCTCCTAATATTTATGGTATTAATATGGATAAATTTGCCCAAAGTAGAAATACAGTGAAAACTACTTTATCTGCAGCTCGTGGAAGTATTTTTGATAAAGATGAAAATGTTCTTGCTTTAAATGTTACTTCTTATACTGTTATTGCGTATTTATCTCCTAAAAGAACAGGAAGTAAAAAAACACCACTTCATGTTGTTGATAAAGAAAAAACAGCTAAGGAACTAGCACCTGTTTTGAATATGACAGAAGAAGCTATTTTAAAACTTTTAAATAAGAATGTTTATCAGGTGGAATTGGGTCCTGGTGGAAGAGGGATTACCGAACTAAAAAAAGTAGAAATAGAGAATCTAAAATTACCAGGAATTGATTTTGTAGAATCACATAAAAGATATTATCCAAATGGAGATTTTGCTTCTTATATTATTGGGTATGCTAAAGAAAATGATGATTCTAATGCAGAGATAACAGGAGAATTAGGGATTGAACTTAAGTATAATGATATTTTGAAAGGTAAAGATGGCTATTTAGAATATCAAAAGGATCGTTTTGGATATAAAATACCAGATACAAAGGAAATAAGAGTAGATGCAGAAGATGGAAAAGATGTTTATTTAACTATTGATTCTAATATTCAAAGATTTGTAGAAACAGCTGTAAAGGAAGCTTCTTCTGAAAGTAATCCTGAATGGATGGTACTTGCTGTTATGGATGCGAAGACAGGTGATATTTTAGGAAGTGCTTCTACACCTACTTTTGATCCTAATAAAAAAAATATTGTTAATTATGAAAGTCCACTTGTTTCTTTTACTTATGAACCTGGTTCTACTATGAAGACATATTCTTATATGTGTGCTATGGAAAAAGGAACTTATAAAGGAAATGCTACTTATGATTCTAGTGGAATAGAGTTTACAGATGATATTATTAGAGATTGGAATAAAACTGGTTTTGGTGTTATTTCTTTTGATAAAGGTTTTGAATATTCTTCTAATGTAGGAGCAAGTTATTTGGCACAACGTTTTATTGGAAAAGAAGATTTAAGAGAATGTTTGCGTTCTTTTGGTTTTGGGAAAATTACGGGGGTAGAGCTTCCACGTGAACAAACTGGGAAGGTAGCTTTTAAATATCCAATTGAAATTGCTTCTGCCTCTTTTGGACAAGGAATTACTTCCACTGCTATTCAGCAACTTCGTGCTTTAACAATTATTTCTAATAATGGAAAAATGTTAACTCCTCATATAGTTGATAAAATAGTCGATCGTTCTACTGGGGAGATTATATATCAAAGTAAAAAAATAGAAACCAAAGCACTTGTAAGTACTAGTACTATTACAAAGATAAAAGATCTTATGTATAATGTTGTAAATGGAACAGATCCTTTTACAACGGGTAGGGCATATAAAATAGATGGATATGATATTATTGGGAAAACAGGTACAGCACAGTATGTAAATGCACGTACTGGAAAATATGTAGCAGGAAGTTATATTTATGCTTTTTCTGGAATGTTTCCTAAAGATAATCCTGAAATTATTGTATATTCTGTGCTTGCTAAACCAGCTACTGCCAGCAATGTGTCTATGCAAACTGCTGTTCAAAGTGTTATGAATAATATAGCAACTTATAAAAATATGTTTCAAAAAACACAAATAGATACAGATAATCATTCTATTTCTGTTTCTTCTTATTTTAATAAAAATACAGATGAAGTTGTACAATCTTTAAAAAGTAAAAATATAAAAGTTATTACGATAGGAAGTGGAAATAAAGTTATTGATCAGTATCCTAGTAGGGGAAGTGAAATTACGCCTCATGAAGTTGTTATTTTAAAAACAAATGGAACAGACCTTAAGATGCAAAATGTAACAGGTCTTTCTAGAACAAGTGTAGAAGCCTATTTAAAATTACTTGGTGTTTCTTATCAAATAGATGGATATGGGTATGTAACAGGTCAAAGTATTTTAGAAGGTACGACTATTTCTAGTGATAGCAATATTACTATTACACTTAGCCAAAAATATAATTTAGAATAATAGGAAAAGTGAGAGATGATTTATGAAAAAATGTTTTGTCATTTATAATAATCAAAGTGGGAAGTCTAAGGCAAATAACTATATTTATAAAATCTATGATATTTTAGAAAAGTATGGTTATGAAACTACTATTGTTTATACAAAATATAAGCATCATGCTGAAGATATTGTTTATGAGATAGATGATGCAGATTTAGTGATTGCAGCTGGGGGAGATGGAACTTTTAGTGAGGTAATGATGGGAAATTTAAGACGAAAAAAACCTCTTCTTTTAGGAAATCTCCCTATAGGAACAACAAATGATGTTGGACATATGTATGGGTATAAAAAAAATTTACTTTCTAATTTAACACTCCTTTTAGAAGGAAGTGTTAAAAATGTAGATGTTTGTACTATAAATGGACAAATTTTTACTTATGTAGCTGGTTTTGGAAACTTTTTGAATATTGCTTATGATACTCCTAGGAAATTGAAGAAAAAGTTTGGAAAACTTGGATATCTTATTTATGGACTTAGTGCTGTTCGTGATAATCTTAAATTTTTTGATATTCATTATAAAATAGATGGTGTTTCTTATCATGGAAAGTATTCTCTTGTTTTTATTACAAATAGTGATAGGGTTGCTGGTGTAAATGATATTTATCAAAATGTCAAATTGGATGATGGAAAATTTGAGGTTATTTTTTGTAATTTGACTTCTAAAAGAGAAATGGTGCGAAGACTTTGTTTGCTTTCTATTAAACATATTGATCAGATTCCAGGTTTTACATTTTATCAAACAGATCATTTGGAAATGAAAATAGAAGATATTCAAAATACGCCATGGTGTATTGATGGAGAAAGATTAGAAGGAAATAGTTCTACTTATACGTTTCGTATTCTTAGAAATGTGAAATTACTTGTTCCTAGTAAAAATGAAGAAAATTTGTTTACAAAATAATATTTTAATGAGTGTTTATATGAAAAGAAAAATTATTTGTATTTTTTTAATAGGGTGGCTTACTCTTATCTTTTGTTTATCACATGAACCTTCTTCTGTAACTACACATACAACACATACTTTTAGTAAAACAATTTTTTCTTCTATCAATTTTTGTATAGGAAATGTTTTTTCTAAGGAAGAAATAGAGGATATTTCTGTGTCTTTATTTGTATTTATGAGAAAAGGTGCTCATGTATTTCTTTATTTTATACTTACTATTTTATTATTTCTTTTTTTTCATACTTTTTCTTTTAAGGAAGATCTTTTTCTTATTTCTTTTCTTTTTGCTATTTTTTATGCTTGTACAGATGAAATACATCAATTATTTATTGAAGGAAGAGAGGGACAAATTTTTGATGTCTTTATTGATTCTATTGGTATTTTATTTGGTATTTTGCTTTGCTATTTATTTTTTCTACATAAAAAGAAACAAGGATGATTGTTTCTTTTTGCATGTTTTATTTAATTTCTACTAATATTTAAAATAATACCTATACTTACCATACTAATTAATAGACTAGAACCACCATAGGATAGGAAAGGTAGTGTGACACCCGTTACTGGGATTAATCCAACTACTACCATTAGATTTAGAAGTGTTTGAAAAGCAAGACCAAATGTTATACCAAAACAAATATATTTGCTGAATAAATCTTTTGTATGTTTGGCTATTAAGAAACCTCTTATAATAATAGTAAGAAAAAGTGTGGATACAATTATGATACCCATGAAACCAAATTCTTCACTTATGATAGAAAAAATAAAATCTGTTTGGGGTTCTGGTAGATAGAAATGTTTTTGTCTTGATTTTCCTAATCCCATTCCAAAGAGTCCACCTGGACCAATTGCATATAGAGATTGAATGATTTGAAAACCACTTCCTAAAGGATCTTCCCATGGATTTAAGAAGGATAAAATACGCTTTAATCTATAAGGTGCTGATAAAATAAGAATAACAATTCCTACTATACCAATCGCTCCTAGTTTGAAGAAGAATTTAAAGTTTACTCCTCCTACAAAAAGCATACCAATAATACTCATTACTAAAATAACACCTGTACCAAAATCTGGCTGTAGCATGATTAAGCCAAATACAAGAAGTACTACACCTAGAATGGGTAATACACCTTTTTTGACATCTTTTAAATCTTTTTCTTTTATGCATAAATATTTAGCTGTAAAAATAATAAGAGATAGTTTCATAAATTCACTAGGTTGAATTCCAAAAGAACCAATTCCAAACCATGATCTACTTCCATTTCGAATGGTTCCAATTCCAGGAATTAATACAAGTATTAAAAGAATAAAACAGGTTATGAGTAAAACATTGGCTTTTTTAAAATAATACATGTAATCTATTTTACTTACTATGTATAAAAGTATGAGACCTACTATTAAAAATATAGCTTGGTTTTTTAAAAATTTAAATGGATCATTGAATTTATATTCTGCCCAAATATAGGAAGCGGAGTATATCATTATAACACCAAAAATGGAAATAAAAAGAACAGATAATAGTAAGATAAGGTCTATTTTTCCTTTTTTCATGTTATCACCTATAAAAATATATGCTTATTTTTAGAAAAAAGGACTATCTTTTATATCCAAACACCATATATAATTGCTATTAGGGAAAAGGTAAGTCCAATAATCCAAAATAATTTTACAATATCTCTTTCTTCCATTCCTAATTTTTCAAAACTGTGATGGATAGGTGCCATGGGAAAGAGTCTTTTTTTTGTTAATTTATAATAATATCTTTGTAAAATAACAGATACAGTTTCTAATACAAAGACAATCATTAAAATGATAAGTAATAATTCATGTCTAGTTAAGATAGCGATTGCCCCCATAGTAGCTCCTAATGCTAAGGAACCTGTGTCTCCCATAAATACTTTTGCTGGACTTACATTAAATACTAAAAATCCTAAAATGGCTCCTGCTAATATGAAACAAAAAAGAGAGATTTCTTTGTATCCTTGTAACCAATCTGCTTGGTAAGAAATAATGCCAAAAGCTAGAAAAACAATGACGGAAAGACCTCCTGCCAGTCCATCTAATCCATCTGTTAGATTGACAGCGTTGGAACAGGCTACTAAAATAAATAAAATAAATAGTCCATAGAAAAAGCCGATATTCCATTTAATTCCTAGATGGTGAACCCAAAGTAGTGGTTCATTTCCTGCTTTCATGAAAAGGTAGAAAAAGAGTAGTGCTATAAATACTTGGAGTAATAATTTACTACTTTCACTTAAACCATTGTTGTTTTTTCTTTTAATAATGAGTAAATCATCTGTTAAACCAATACATGCATAGAGAATAAAAGTTATAAAAATAATTGTAAAATTTTTCTCTAAAGAAAATTTATCTGTTATATGCAGTAAAAGTACAGTAAGAAGAGACGTTAAGACAAATATTAGTCCTCCCATAGTAGGCGTACCTTGCTTTTTTTTGTGTGTTTCTTCTAAATAAATACTTAGTCTTTGTCCTGCTTTTAATTTTCGTAGATAGGGAATTAAAATTACAGAAATACAAATAGATATTAGAAAGCTTATCATAAGTGCGATTGCTGATTTTGTAAGAACTAACATATTTCACCTCATTCATTTAACATAATACGGATTTCTTCTCCTTCTAAGATGCGATTTCCTGCTTGTGGAGATTGATAGGTTACTGTGTTTCCTGTACCACTATATATTAATTTAAAATCTTTTAATATTTCGCCAGCTTCTTCTTTTGTTTTTCCTATTACATTTGGTATAGTGATGTATTTTTTTTCTCCTACATTGTATTCTTTTTCACTGGCTCCTTTTGGTTTTTTAATATTTAATATATCTATCGCATCTGTTAGGACGTTTTTGGCAATGGGACCTGCGATGGTACCTCCATATTGTGTAATTCCTTTTGCGTTATCTACAGCAATGTAGACTACAATTTGTGGATCATTGGCAGGCATAAATCCCATGAAAGATACGGTATAATTTCCTACCATATATTTGCCATCTTTTACTTTTTGTGCTGTTCCTGTTTTTCCACCTACACGATATCCATCTATAAAAGCTGTTCTTCCTGTTCCGTTTGTGACAACACTTTCTAATGTTTCTCTTACTTTTTTACTTGTTTCTTTACTAATTACATTTCTTACTTTTGTTTTTTTTGTTTCTTTTATAACGGTATTAGTTTCTGGTTCATTGAGACTTTTAACGATATAGGGTTTATAAAGGGTTCCTCCATTGATTGCTGCTGATACAGCTGTTACTTGTTGGATAGGGGTTACTGATACTCCTTGCCCAAATGCAGTAGTGGCTAATTCTACAGGACCTACATTTTCTAATTTAAATAAAATCCCAGATGCTTCTCCATTTAGATCTATTTTTGTTTTTTGTCCAAATCCAAATTCTTTTATATATTTAAAGAGGGTTTCTTTTCCTATTTTTTGTCCTAATACTACGAATCCTGGATTACAGGAATTTTCTACTACTTGTAAGAAGGTTTGGCTTCCATGACCTCCTCTTTTCCAACATTTTATTCTAGCATTTTCTACATGAATACTTCCTCCATCATGGAAAGTATCTTTTTCTAAATCTATTTTATTTTCTTGTAATGCTGTAGCAAGGGTAATAATTTTGAAAGTAGAACCAGGTTCATAGGTTGCCCATACTGGTAAATTTCTGCTTGTTTCTTCTACTGCATAGTTTTTATAATGAGAAGGGGAGAAATTGGGTCTAGAGGATATGGCTAAAATTTCTCCACTATTTGGATCCATAATAAGACCTAGTGCTTGGTCGGGATTATATTTTTTCATTGTTGTGTCTAATTCTCTTTCTAATGTTTCTTGTAATTCATAGTTGATGGTGAGTGTTAGATTTACTCCATTTTGTGGTTTTTCATAAATTTCTGATAATTCTAATTTATTTCCTTTGGCATCACTAAAGTATTTAATAGATCCATTTTCTCCTGTTAAATATTTATTGTATTGTAGTTCTAGTCCACTTAAACCTTGATTATCGATTCCTACAAATCCTAATGTATGGGAAAGATAGGTATCAAATGGATAGCTTCTTTTGGCTTCTTTTACTAAGTAGACCCCATCTAGTTTTAAGGCATTTATTTTATCTGCTATTTCAAAAGATAGCCTTCTTCCTTCGGGATGCACTCTTTCTATGGATGTTTTTTTATTTACATGTGCTAACATATTGCTTTCGTTGACATTTAAAATTTCTGCTAATTTTTTAGCTGTTTCTTTTTTATTTTTGATTTGATTTGGTATGAGTACTAAAGATGTTGTTGTTACATTATCTGCAAGTACTACACCATTTCTATCATATATTTTACCTCTTTCTGCTTCAATAGGAAGATTTCTACTCCATAGATTTTTCGCATATGCATTTAATTTATCATAATCTATTACTTGAATATAAAATACTTTTCCTATGATAATGAAAAATAATATAATTATAAAAAAAAGGATAAGATTCATTCTTTTGTGAATGTTTTTGGTAAACAAATTATCACCTCTTATAAAACTATATGTACAGGCTTTTAAAAAATACAATTTTCAATATGACAAAAATGCGATATAATAAAAATGGTGATACTATGAAGAAAAAGAAAGTACGAATTCGTTATAAAAATGTTTTTCTTTTTCTTCTTCTTTTTTTACTTTTCTTTTTTCTTCTTTCTTATATTTCTTATATCGGAGAGAAAAATGAGGTTACTAAAATTATGACAGATTTATCTCTTACTGATTTTCTTCATCATAAAAAAAGTGATAGGGAAAATATTTTAGTAGATCCTACTGAAAAGAAACTTTATTCTTCTTCTATTTTGAAAGATTATATGGAGGTAGATATGTATCCTTTGCTTTTGAAAAATAAAGATACAAAAGGATATATTTTGATAGAAGGGACTTCTTTTGCTTTTCCTTTTGTTATGGATAAGGATCATTTTTACCAAAATCATTCTTATTATCAAACTAAAAATAGGATAGGCTGGCTTTATTTAGATAAGAAGGCAAATTTAGATACTTTTCAAAATATGGTTTTATATGCAGATGGGAAATGGGCTGATGAATTTTTTTCTCTTTCTAAGACCTTAGATATATCTTGGGGTCAGCAGAATTATTTTGTTTATTTATCTACTTCTCAGACAAATAGTTTATGGAAACCTTTTGGCATTTATTTTATAAATGAAAGTTCTTCTTTTTTTAATGAAGATATTTCTTTTTCTAAAAAAAGTCTTGTTCCTTTTTCTACTTCTGTTAAAAAGGATGATGTTATTTTATCCATTGTTACTCGTTTTTCTTCTTCTCAAATGCTTGTTTTACGTGCTAAACTTATAAAAAAAATGGAGAGGGAGTCTTGATTTCTTTACAGTTTTTCTTTTTAAATCATTTGACTTTCTTTTTTTTGTATTTTATACTTATATTTAGAAATAAGGATAGGTGGAGACATATGAAACAAAAGGGATTTACACTTGTAGAATTACTGGGTGTTATTGTTATTTTAGGTGTTCTTGCGACTATTATTTATCCAATTGTAAATAAAAAAATACATCAATCGAAAGATACTCTTTATGAATCACAGATTGATACAATTGAAACTGGTGCGAGAAATTGGGGAGCAGATCATTTGGCTAATCTTCCTACTACAGAAGGAGCAACGGTGACGATTACACTTTTGGAACTTCAAGACCTTGGTTATGTCCCAGATAAATTAGAAAATCCGAAAACAGGAGAAGAATTTTCTCCCAATATTGTTATTACCATTCGGATGATACAAAATAGTTTAGAATATGAGGTGGGGGTATGAAAAAAGGTTTTACTTTAATAGAAATGCTTACTGTTCTTTCTATTTTGGCTCTTTTGGCTCTTTTGATTGTCCCTATCATTGGAAAAGAGATGAATAAAGCAAAGGATGAACTTTATCAAAAACAAATTCAATCGATTCAGCATGGCGCTATGAATTGGGGAGCAGATCATTTAGAAAATTTACCAGATGTTGAGGGTGAAACTTTTTTTCTTACCTTAAAGACATTACAAGATGGGGGATATGTAAAGAAGAATTTAAAAAATCCAAAAACTAAAAAAATCTTTCCTTCTACATTGGAAATTAAAATTATTTTTGAAAATAATCAATATACATATACTGTTATTGATACTTCTACCAATACTATTACTAATAGTTAACTGGAATAATATAAACAAAAAATAAATAATATTTTTATTTCTTATGATAAGGAAAAATGAGATACTTTTAAAGAAGAATTGAATAGTCTTCCTAATGAAGGTAGAAAGTATGAGTTAGTGGATCATACGGTTTGGTATGGAATAAGTGATTTGTCTTGTAGTAATTATGTAGATAATTATCGTGATATTACTTCTTTATTAGCATCTTTAAATTTTACAGGTACAGTAAATGAATTTTTGGAAGAATATGTTATTTTAATTAATTCAAAACCTCTTACTGGTGTAGAATCTCCTCATAATTTTCGTATTACTTCTTCTTTAGGAACGAATACAGTAGATTCTATTTGCAAACTACCTATATACAGAATCTTTCTCTTCAAAAAAAAATTGACAATTGATTCTCATAATTATATGCGTCTTCTTAGACAGGCAGATAAAAATTTTATTGAGGCTACTTCTTTCGGGGGCTATTTGGAATAATGAAAGCTTTTTTGTATGGCCTTATTTGGCTGATATTGCTAATAGTATTTTTATTGTTGATCAAAGTGGAGAAACAGCTTCTACAACTGTTTATAAATTGCCATTTCAATATAATACATCAGATGGTTATGATCTAAAAGTAATGTTTTTAACTTCTAAAGAAAATATTCTTAGAATGGTTTCATAGAAAATGTCATTTCTTTGGCATTTTTTTATTAGACAGTGTGTGTTTTTTTTGATACAATAAGTTTGGTGATTGTATGCTTTATTCTTCTATGCAAAACTCTAAAATAAAAGAGATAAGTAAATTGAGGCAAAAAAAATATAGAGATGAAAAGTCCCTTTTTCTAGTAGAGGGAAATACAGCTGTTATGGAAGCTTATAAAAGTGGTTTTTTAGAAGAAGTTTTTGTGCGAGAGGGATATTATTTTGATTTGTCTGTAAATATATCTTTTGTTACTGATAAGGTTATGAAAGGTATTTCTTCTTTAGAAAGTATACCTAATATTATAGGTGTCTGTAAAAAAAATAATTTAAAAAATATTGGAAATCGTATTGTAGTTTTAGAAGATGTACAAGATCCTGGTAATATTGGTACTATCATAAGGAGTGCAGTTGCTTTTTCTTGTGATACTATTATTTTGACAAAGGGGTGTGCTGATCCTTATAGTCCTAAAGTACAAAGAGCTTCCCAAGGTATGAGTTTTCATATTTCTATTATTATAGATTCGTTAGAAAATATTCTTCCTAAAATTCATGAAAAAAAGATACCCATTTATGGTACAAAGGTAGATAGTGGAAAAGAAGTATTTCGCCTTTACAAACGTGAAAAATTTGCTATAATAATGGGAAACGAGGGACAGGGGCTTTCCTGTGAAACAATGGCATTTTGTGATGATTTTCTTTATATTCCAATGCATTCCTCGTGTGAGAGTTTGAATGTTGGGGTTGCTACTTCTATTTTACTTTATGAATTAGATAAGAAGGTATAAAATGGATTTTATTTATGTTGGTGATATTGTAAATACACATGCTTTAAAAGGTGAAATGAGAATTGTATCTTTCTTTGATTATAAGGAGGCTATTTATCAAAAAGATTTTCCCTTTTATATAGGGGATATGTATGAGAAACATTTTCTTTCTTCTTATAGAAAGCATAAAGAATATGATTTACTTACTTTTCATGATATTGATACTATTGAAAAAGCAAATATTTATAAAGGAAAATCTATTTATGTTAAAAGAGATAGTGTTTCTGCTTCTAGTTATTTTATAGAAGATTTTATCAATCTTGCTGTATATGAAAAGGATGTTTATATTGGAAAAATTATAGAGGTAGAAGAGAGCAAGGCTCATAAAATATTTCTTTTAGATAATTATATACGAATTCCTTATGTAGATGTATATGTAAAAAAAATAGATCTACAAAATCAGAGAATGTATGTAGAAAGGGTAAGAGGATTTTTAGATGAAAATTGATATTTTGACTCTTTTTCCAGAACTTTTTGTTTCCTTTTTAAATACTTCTATTATTGGACGAGCTGTTTTACATAAAAAAGTAGAGATAAAAGTACATAATCTTAGAGATTACTCTTTAGATCCACATAAAAGAGTAGATGATTATGGTTATGGTGGTGGAGATGGAATGGTTCTTATGGTAGAACCTGTTTATAGGGCAATTGAAACTATAAAAAAAGAAAATACGAAGGTTATTCTTTTGACACCACAGGGAGCTGTATTTCATCAAAAGATGGCATATGATTTTACTAAAGAAGAGCATTTACTTCTTATTTGTGGTCATTATGAAGGTTTTGATGAAAGAATAAGATCTTTTGTAGATATGGAAGTTAGTATAGGTGATTTTGTATTAACTGGGGGAGAGATTCCTGCAATGGTACTTACTGATTCTATTGTTAGGCTTTTAGAGGGAGTTATTAAGGAAGGCTCTCATTTAAATGATTCTTTTCAGAATGATTTGTTAGATTATCCTGTTTACACAAAACCAAGAAATTTTATGGGAATGGAAGTTCCAGATGTCCTTTTTTCTGGACATCATGCGAATATAGAGGCTTGGAGACTTTCTAAGCAAATAGAAAAAACAAAACAAAGAAGACCTGATTTATTAGAAAAGAGATGATATTTATGGATAAACATTATATATTTGTAAAGGAAAAGAAAAAAAATGAAATTTCTTTTCTAAAAGAAACGAAAGGTCTTTCTATTAAACAAGGTAATAACCTTTCTTCTAAAATTAAAATACGTATTTTTGGGGAAAAACGTATTAATGCTTTTTTGAAAGAAAAAACAAAGCGTAAATTAGAGATGTATCTCAATTATCTTATTACTTATATGGAAGAGGGCGGCGAAGATGGTACAACAGATTTAAGACATGCCCTAAATGATTTAACTCGTTATAAGGAAATATTAAATACAAAGTATCATAAGTTTTTAGAAGAGAAGTATTTAGAATTATTATCTAAAAAAATAGCTGTTTTAGAAGAGGAACTTAAAACACGTATTATTTATGAAGAAATGAAAGCGATGAAAGAAAATGTATATGATTATGAAGAAATAAAAGGAAAATCTAGATAATTTTTTTCCATCTATTGCACTTTTTTTTAAAATGTGTTAATATTTTAATTATGTGATCCGCTTATCATTTATAATGATCATAGTATATATAAGGAGAGTGACAGAGATGAATGTAATTGATAAAATTACAAAAGAACAAATTCGAACAGATATTCCAGAATTTAGAGTAGGAGATACTGTTCGTGTAGATGTTAAGATTGTCGAAGGAAAAAGAAGTAGAATTCAAGCATTTGAAGGGCTTGTTATGGCTATTCAAGGTAGTGGAGTAAGTAAAACTTTCATTGTACGTAAAGTATCTGGTGGAATAGGGGTAGAAAGAACATTCCCTATCAATTCTCCAATTATTGATAAACTTACTGTTATCCGTAAAGGAAAAGTGAGACGTGCTAAATTAAATTATATAAGAAACCTTAAAAGTCAACCTAAAATTCCTGAGAGAAGAGACAAAATGGCAAATAAAGAAAAGGCTGCATAGTCTTTTTTTTAATTAAGGAGGTGTTTTTTTGAAACATATAAAAGAATTTATACCTTATGTTGTAATTTTAATTGTTGTTATTTTTATTCGTACTTTTATTGTTACACCTGTTCGTGTGGAAGGTGTTTCTATGGAACCTACTTTAAAAGAGAATGAATTTTTACTTTTAAAAAAGTGGGATAAAACATATGATAGATTTGATGTAGTAGTAGTTCGTTATAATGGTTCTCTTATTATTAAAAGAATTATAGGACTACCTCATGAACATGTTTCTTATAAAAATAATACTCTTTATGTGAATGGAAAAAAAGTAGAGGAAAATTTTAAACATGATAAAACAGGCGATTTTAAATTAGAATATTTGGGGGAAGAAAAGATTCCTTCTGATTATTACTTTGTGATGGGAGATAACAGGACGCATTCTATGGACAGTAGAATGATAGGTCTTGTAAAGAAAAAGGATATTATTGGTATAACCAGTTTTCGTTTTTTTCCTTTTACAAAAATAGGTTCGATTGATTAAAAAAAATGGAAAGTTTTGTACTTTCCTTTTCTAATTTTTGAAAATATGTTAAAATATAAAATAGGTGATTTCATGAACAAGAAGGGGTATATACAAAAACTTAGAATGAAACTTCTTACTTTTTTTTGTTTGAAAAAAAGGGAAAAAGAGGAAAAAAAGAAAAGAGAAGAAGCAATTCGGGTTTGGCAAAGGGAAAATTATGGAAAATATTATTCTAAATCTAAGGTTTTCTTTCTTAGTATATTTGGTTTTTTGGTTTCGGCTTTTGAGTCAAAAAATACCAAAAAAGAAGAAATATGTTTAGATAGGATTCAAACAACGAAAACACTTCGTAAGGATTCTATTTTATTTAAAAAGATAGAAGAAGAGGTAAAAGAAGAAAAAAAAGTAAAAAATGAAAAACAGAAACCAGCTGTTCTTGTTGTGAAAAAAGAAAAATTAAAACAAAAAAAAGGGGAAGTAGTAGAAACTTTACAAAAATATAAAAAAGTAGATATTTCTTCTTTTCACAAATGTATTTCTTTGAATGTTGTTTTATTTGAAGAAAATAAAACTATTGGTAAAAAGATTGTGAAACAAATAGATGAAGAAGTAGAAAAAATAGATAATGTTATAGATACACAAAAGAAAAACTTGCAAAATGTATCACTAGTAAAAGATGAAGAGAAAAAGCAGGTTACTTCTTTAAAGGGTGATTCTTCTGTTGCAAAGGTAGATACTGTTTTAGCAAAGGTAGAATTAGAACAAATAGAAAAAAGGTTAGAAGAGGATAAAAGTTTTACTACTTTGTCTTCTTTGCTTGTTGTTTTAGATAAAATGGAACAAAAGGAAAAAAATAAGGAAGTACAAAAGAGAATTTTGGATGATAAAAAAGTAATTCTAGAAAAAATAGAAAAAGAGGAAAAAAAGAAGAAGAAAATTACACGTAGTGAAAATGATTTAGCAGAAATTGTACTTATGGAAACACTTATTTATAATCAAATTAAGAAACAAAAAAGGGAAATAGAAAAGATACGTAAAAGAGTAGATACTCTTGATGTTGTTGAAAAGAAAAAGGGATTTCTTGGGACACTTATGCAATTTTTAAGAAAGAGTATTAAGCTTGCTTTTTCTTTATTTCCTTTTGCAATTTTTAAAAATAAGAAAATTGGGTTACTGACTAGTTCTATTTTAGTAAATAACAATATACGTTCTATGCGTAGTGCTGTTTCTAAAAAGGAGATACCTTATATTGAATTTGAGAAGGTGGCATCTCGTCTTCGTAAGAGTGAAGAAGAGGTGGAACAAGCAAAACTAGTTTGTTTTGATTCTCTTGATCAAATTATGTATTTAAAAAATGAATTTTTATATGAATTTGGGTATGAGACTTCTTCTGAAATTGAGGCAATTTTAAAAGAGATGAATCAATTAGAGAATATGATTAAGTCTAGAACAAAAGAGCTTGAGAATACAAAAGAAGAAATTGTTAAAGTAAAACAAGGAGCTAAACAAAAGGTAAAAAAATTAGAGAGTATATATAGTCAAAATTAATATATTTCTGTTATAATGGAGATATAGACTTTATATACTTTTTGTTTTATAAAACAAAAGACATTATATTAAGGATTTTTATGGAGGCAATTATATGATACAATATAAAAATTTTAAGAATCTTTTTTATGAAAGGGTTTCTTATGAGAATACAGAAAAAATGATTTCTTTTTTGGTTCAAAAATTATCGAATTGTAAATCAGAAAATGCTTACATAGAGGTGTGCAAAGAAATTATTGCTTTACAAAATCATATTGAGGAAATGTATGATTATGCTGATATTTGTAATATTCGAAATTTAGAGGATAATTTTTATAAAGAAGAAATA
>CATOOY010000027.1 GCA_951801995.1 uncultured Erysipelotrichaceae bacterium | reverse complement strand
CTCCTAATTTCTCTAACACTTTTGTTTTTCCTTCAAATGTCTCTATTATTTTTCTTTCTTTTATTTTTACTAATGTTGTATCTTTTACTTTTACTTCTTTTATATTATCTGTATTTAAAACAGATGTATCTGCTTTATAACTTTTATTAAACGCATTTGCTAATTTTGCTGTATAAAAGCGAAGTGCATTTTCTTTTTCTTTATATGATGTTAAATATGTTTGATAGTTATTTTCATCTTTTTCTTCTATAATTAGGACATAATATTCGTTATTATTTTGCATAAAAAGTCTTCCTAATAAAATCTCATCATACTGAATTATTGCCTTTTCTGTTTCTTCTTGATTTATATTGGTCTTTGATTGAGATTTTTTTACCCAATAAGTAATGATATAAAAGGCAGCAAAGATAACTAACAATACAAGGATTACTTCTACTAATTTTGTTACTTCATCTGCAGAGTTTTTTATTATTACTTCTTTATTCTTGTTTTTTGAAGATTTTTCGTTTATTACTTGTTTTTTTTCTACTTTTGTTGTTTTTTTACTTTCATTTTTTTTCGTTGGTGTTATTTTCTTTTTTGTAGGAGATATTTCTTTTTTTGTTGTTTCCTTTTTATTCTTATTTTCATTTGTTTTTTTCACATTTGTTTGTTTTGCCATTTTATCACCTTGACTGCATTATATCATACTTTTTTCTTTTTTTCTATTTTTTTATTTACTTACTGGTAAAACACTAATGGAATTCGCTACTTCTAATAATTCTGTTTTGGAAAGAGAAGATGATGTTAAATAGTATTCCATATTCCCACTAATCCAAGATACTTCTTTATCTGATACATTTCCTACTACATCTGTTACTAATTCTAATTCTCCTGATACTGGTATAATTTCATGATTCATACTTACATTTACAGTTTCTTCTATTAACATAAATTCTTTGTCGCCTGTAAAATGTAATATTACTCTTTCCCCACCATCTTTTTTTACTTTGTCTTGGCTTGTTAGTTTTGTGTTTTCTGGCATATAAAGTGGATATACAATATCTGTTATACTTTTTGCTACTGTTTTTTCTTTTTCTTCTACACTTACTTTCATGTTATCTTTTAATGTGAAATAATCTTTATCATAATTTGATTTTAAGTCTATCTTTTTGATATTCATTGTCATTTTTACTATGTTATTTTTATCTAATACTTCTACTTTTGTGATTTGTTTTTTCTTATTTACATAAATGTTTTGTTTTATTAAATCTTTGTTATTGGCATATTCTGCTTCTACTGTAAATACATATCCATCTTTTGTTTCTTTATATTCTCTATTTTTATCATTCTGTATATCTGTTAAAATATTTTTTAATAAATAACTTTGTGAGTTATTATATGGCCATTCACTTTGAAATTTAAAACTTTTATTTAATGATGGTGTTAAAATATAAACTCCTTCTTCGTTT
The DNA here is from genome assembly GCA_951801995.1 of uncultured Erysipelotrichaceae bacterium. Taxonomy (GTDB): domain Bacteria; phylum Bacillota_I; class Bacilli_A; order RF39; family UBA660; genus RUG12867. The sequence continues at coordinate 15,689 of CATOOY010000027.1, read as the reverse complement.
TTTAAAATTATTTGTTCATGGTTATTGGTTCTATTTTTTAAACTTACTCTATATTTTTCTTCTTTTTCATAAGAAACATCTACATCATATAAATATTTTTCTTCATTGCTGATTATTTCTAATTCTCCTTTTAAATGATAAGATTTTACTTTTTCTATTTTATTTTCTAAGCTTTTTACAATTTCTTTTTCTCCTTCTTTGGCACATCCTGTTAAAAAAATAAGTCCTAAAAATACACTCCATAATATCTTTCTTTTCATTTTTTCACCTCTTTGTTTCACTTAAATATATGAGTTTTAGGTAAATGTATGAATATTATTCTTTCTTTTGTTCACATTATAAATGAGTAAGAAAGGAGATATTATGGAAACATTACAGAAAATAGCCCTTATTTTTACCATCATTGGTGCACTTAACTGGGGACTTATTGGTATTATGGATTTTGATTTAGTCGCAACTTTATTTGGCGATATGTCTTTCCTTGCACGCATTATTTATACGATTGTAGGAATTTGTGGTATTATCAATATTGGTATTTTCTTTAAGCATTTTAAAGAAGAAAGATAAAAAAACTCTTTTGGAGGAATCCAATAGAGTTTATTTTTTTACTATTTTTATTTTTACTTTTTTCGTTTTTGCTGTATATTGTACTTTTACATCTGTACCTTCTACTTTTACTGGTACTTCATATTCTCCTTCTGTATAGCCATCCAAATCTAGGTAAGCACTGATGTCGTCTGCTCCTATTTGATCAATTACTGCTTTTACACCTGTGAGTGCGACACTTACTTTGGTATCATTTATACTCATTCCTTGTACTGCATATCCTTCTTTTAAGTTACGATATTCTATACCAATGTCACTTATTTCACGATTGGAAGATTGCCCTAATATTACACTTACTGTAATATTATTTACACTCATAGATTTTACGCCTACTGGTTTTGAGATTTCCATTTTATATGTTCTATTTTCTTTTAATTTTTCTACATCTATTTTTACTGGAATATATTTTAAATCATTTAATACAGATTCGTTTCCATATACAGTTATTTTGGTTTCATTCATATCAATAGATGAAATAGCCATACCGAATGCTAGATCTCCTGTTGGAATAATTTTTATTGGAACTTCTTTACTTGGAGATGCGATTTCTACTTTGGCATCAATTTTTTCTGGAACAATTTCTACGTCTACAGGTTCTCCTTTTTCATTATATGCTTTTAATGGAACATCTTTTAATGTTACTGTTCCTACTTCTTGTTTTACTAAGTTTTTTACGTCTACTAAGGCTTTTACTTCTGCTACTTCTTTTAACTGATGCTCTGCTCCTTTGATAACGACTTTATCATCATCTATGTTTACATTTTTAATAACATATTTAGAGTCTAGGTTATCTTGGTTTAATATATCTACAGATAATACTCTTGTTTCTGATATTTTTGGGTAAATAATAACAGTCGCTACAGATGGATTTATTTTATATTCAATTGAAGGAAGAACTTGACTATATTTGATGTTTACTTTATGGGTTCCTGGTTTAAGTCCTGCTAAATCTACTGTGATATCATGTGCTGGGGATTGTTTTGCAAAATAAAGATCTGCTTTACTACCAATAAGTGTTACATCTACTGTTTCTGGTAATCCTTCTATTACATAACTTTCTTCATTGTAGGTTACATGTACAGGTTGTGATTTAAATACTTCTGCTGAATTTTCTGTTAATATCAATATTTTTTGGTCAATCATGATAAATACTACAATAGCTAAAAAGAGGGAAACAAATATTAGGGTATTGGTAGAAGAAAGGGAATTTTCTAATTTATTTCCTATTTTATTAAATATTTTTCCTATGTTTAATATTAATCTTGTTAAGGGTACAATTATTCTTTTGTCAATGATTTTTCCAACGTTTTTAAAGAATATATGCATGCCACTACTCTTCTTCATTTTCTTCTCCACCTTCTTCTAGTAACATTGATTTTTTAGGTCTTAATTCTTCTAATAACATCAATTTTAATTCATCTAAAGATAAATTATAGTAAAGTTTTCCTCCCATAGCAATAGAAAGTCTTCCTGTTTCTTCTGAGGATACAATGGCAATACAATCTGATGCCTCCGATATACCTAAAGCTGCTCTATGACGGGTTCCTAGTCTTTTACTGATTCTTAGGTTATCACTTGTTGGAAATACTGCTCCTGCACTTGTAACTTTATTTCCTTGTATGATTACACCACCATCATGTAGTGGATTGTTTGGGAAAAAGATAGATATTAATAAATCGCTTGATATATCTGCATATATTTTTTTCGATTTTTCTATATATTCGGTAAGTCCATTATCTCTTTCAATAACGGTTAAAGAGCCAATTCTTGCTTTTCCCATATATTCTAAGGCATTTGCTAATTCATATACCATTTTTTCTCTTTCATCTACTGTAAGCATTTTATGTTTTCCTAATAATTTGCTTCTTCCTAAATATTCTAATACGTTTCGTATTTCTGGTTGAAAGATTACAATAAGAGCGAGTGGTCCCCATGTAATGATATAATCTAATAGATAGCCTATGGTAACTAGGTCTAACTGATCACTAATTAATTTTAAGACAACAATGATTAAAATTCCTTTAAAAAGTAAAACCATTTTCATGTTTTGTCTTAAATTTTTTAAAATAAAATAAAGTGCCATCCATACTAATAACACATCTAAAATCTTTTTTATTAATATAACAACTGCGTCAAGAGTCATTTTATATCCTCCAATCTTTTATCTCTACCATTATATCATAATGCTTTATCTTTTCAAAGAGATTCTTTTGGAAAAAAAAGAATAGTTTTCCTATTCTAAAATTTCCAAAGTTCATCATTATCCTCTTTATCATATTCGTCTAAATTTAATACACCGTTTTCTAATGGCTTTTCTATATCATTCTTTTCTATATTAGAATTTTCTATTTGTGGTTTTTCTTCTTTTTCTAATAGGCTTCCAATGCCTACCTCTTTTAAGTCTTTGTTTTCTATCAATTCTTGTGTTTCTATTTTGACTTCTTTTACATCTACTGGATAGTTTATCTCATTTTCTTCTAATACTAGATTTTTGCCATCTCCGATACTTTTTATAAACTGTTCACTTTTTTTAGTGATATGTTTTTGCTTTTGCTCTATTATACTATTTTTTTTTTCTTTATTTTTGTTTTTTTGCTTTTCTATATAATTCGATTTATCAGCAATATATCCTATAAGGGTCATGAATAAGATAATACCACCTATTATAAACCAAATATAATATTCAGTTATAATTTCCATGTGCATCTTCCCTTCTATTCTTCTTTATTTAGGATAACATAAAAAACAAAATATGACAACAAATTGGAAGATAATTTTTATAAAATAAATGATTACTTTTCTAAATAATCTTTTCCTTTAAATGGCTCTTCAAAAAGTAAGTCTTTATAATTTTGCTGTCTTAATGCTTCATATACCATAATGGCAACTGTGTTTGATAAATTTAAGGCTCTTATATTTTCATTCATGGGAATACGCATACAATGGGTTAAATCTTTCTGCAATAGTTCTTTTGGAATTCCTGTACTTTCTTTTCCAAAGATAAAATAAATATTTTCTTTCATGTTTTGATAATTAAATGCTGTATGAGGTTTATGTCCATATCTTGTTAAATAATAGTATGTACCTTTATTCTTGGATACAAATTCTTCATAATTTTCATAGATAGTGTAATCACATTTTTCTATATACCCTGCTCCACATCTTTTGATATATTTATCTTCTAGTTTAAATCCTAATGGTTTTATAAGATGTAGTTTTGTTCCTGTTCCTGCACATGTTCTCATAATATTCCCTGTATTGGCTGGGATTTCTGGTTCAAATAATACAACGTTTATCATTTTACAACATCTTGTTTCTTAATAAAACGTATTGCTTCTTTAGAATGCAGTGCTGTTGAACTTGTATAAAGAATATCTTCTATTTTCCCATCTTTGAATACATAAATATTAGGAATATGGGTGTAATTATTTTTAGGAGTATTACTTTTATTTTGTAATATTTCAATAAGTGCTTTTTGATCTATTTTACTAGCATCCATATATACAAAATGATTACGAATATTTTCTTCTATGATAAAATCATAAATGTTTTTTTCAAATCTTTTCATTTTTTCATCTGTACTTACAGATATATATAATATTATATTTGGGTTTTCTGTTACATAATTTTGAAATTCCTCTACAGTAACTTGTGGAAGTTCTTTTGCTAAAATACCTTGTTCTATATTGCTTTCTTCTGCTTTTTTATACCACTGTGTAATGTAGAGGCAAAGTAGAATGGTTGCTATTATTATTCCTATAAGAATCATATAATTCTTCAGAGGGATTTCTCTTTTTTTCATTTTCTCATCTCCATTCTTCTATTTTATTCTTCTATTTTTATTTCTTCAATTGTTACGATAGGTAAGGTAATTCCATAATCACTACATATTACCTTAAATTTTTCTCTAAATAGGTTCAATTCTTTTATAATACTATCTGCATAAATACGTTTGCTATTTTTTATTGCTGTATATACATCTAATATTGTGACTTCTTTTCTATTAGCAAATAATGCTTCAGAAAAGGCGTTGGTAAGAACAGATAAAGATACATCTGGATACATAGCAGCAAGTCCATAAATTCTTTTATATTCTGAAGTGGCACTTACAATAGATTTCATAAGTTCTTCAACTATAAAACTTGTATATTGAAAAGATACACCTGTTTGTTTTTCTATTTTAGGAAGAGACCCCATTAATATTTTAACGGTTGTTTCTTCATTTGGTTCTTCTACATTAATTCTTTCAAAGCGACGAAGAAAAGCTCTATCTCTTACAATGTATGTGTCAAATTCAATTGTTGTTGTTGCTCCTATTGCTTTTACTTCACCACGGTCTAAGGCTGGTTTTAATATGTTTGCTAGATCCATAGGACCTTGCTCTCCTCCACCTATTAGTGTATGAATTTCATCGATGAACAAAATCATTTTATTCATATTTTTTATTTCTTCTACTAATAAAGTAATTACCATTTCTTTTTTTCCATTTATTTCTATTGTTCCTAATAACGAATGGGAAGAAAATTTATAGATTTGATATCCTTTTAGTGCATCTGGGACGTCTCCTTTTTGTATTTTATAAGCGAGTCCTTCTACAATGGCTGTTTTTCCAATTCCAGGTTTTCCTACCAATAATCCTGATTTTTCTGGTGTTAGTAAAACGAGCATTAATTTTTTTAATTCATCTTCTCTTGCGATAGCTGGGTTTGTAATATATACTTTTTCTGTTAAGTTTTCCCCATAACGATTTAAAATAGAGATTCCTTGTACAGGAATTTTATTATTTTGTATAGGGTTTATAGCTTCGTTCACTTTTTCACCTTCTTTATAAATCCGTTTTTATACAATTTATTTACTACATAATCATAGTCTCTTTCTCCAATAATTCGCATATAAGTGCTTTCTTCTTCTCCTTTTTTTATAAAGACTGTTGTAGGGGTTCCTTTATAACTAGCAATTTTCTTTAATTTACTATTTTCTTTATCTGATAATTTATCTACATCTATGTAATAGATAGTTACATTGTAATCTTTTATTACTTCGTTTATTGTCGTTTTATAGCCTGCACAGTGTGTACAAGATTCTGCTCCTATCATTAAAATAAAAGTTTCTTTCTTTTCTACTTTTTTTGTTAATGTTTCTATTGTTATTTCTTTATAAGTTTTGTTACCACAACCACATAAAAATAAAAAGGGAAGCAGTAATATTATTATTTTCTTCATATGCATCCTCCTTATTTATTATAACATATTTGTTTTTAAAAAAAAACGTTTCCACAATAAAAATGTAGAATACTTTTTCTACATTTTTATCTTTCTATTTTGTTTCTTCTTTAAAAACAAGTAACTGTTCAGGTAGTAAATATACATTTTCATTTTGTAGTAATATTTGTCCTGGTCTTACATCCAATTTTTCTGCTGCTAGATTCATGGTATCTCCTTCGTTTGTGATATAAAATCGAACACCTTTTTTTGGTACTAGTATTTCTTCTCCTGGGTAAATATAATCATCTTTATCTAATCCATTTAATTTTAATAAATCCATTTCATTCGCTCCATATTTTTTAGCAATCGCGTATACTGTATCTCCTTTTTGAATTTTATAACTATCAAAGAAAGCCCCTTCTTGTATAGGAACAATTATAAAATCTCCTTCTTTAATCGTGTCTAACGATTCTCCTCCATTGATACGACTTAATTCTGTTGGTGTGGTATTAAATTTTTTAGCTATATCTTCTGGTGTTTCATCTTTTAAAACTTTATATATTTTATACATTTGGTCACCTCTATATAATATATGTAAACATTTTCTTTTTCAATACATATTTAGGTCTTTTGTTTACACTCTTTTCTTTTATTTGAATACCCTATTATTGAATAGAATAAAGGAGTGGAATATATGTGTAATAAAAAAGACGAGTGCAAATGCATTGCTGAGATTCTAACAGTCATTCTTGTTCTTCAAAAAAATGCTACTTGTGGAGAAAGTTGTTTAGATTCTTGTGATCGTGGCTTTTTAGGTTGTGGAACAACTTCTATTGGCTGCAATACTCGCCCTGTTATGCTTTATAACTGTGGTTGCAATGGAACTGCTTGGTCTATGCCAATTAGTAAAGATCCAAATGAATGTGTTACTTCTAATGTTTTCAGGGTAGAAAAAGTTGATGGCAATTGTGCTACATTTAGAGTGCTTGCACCAAATCCTGATACATCAGAAACAAGCATTCCATACATAGCAACAAATTCTTTCTTTACGATGGATTTAGATTGTTGTTGTGCAATTAGATGCTTAAATGATACTTATGTAGAATGCTTATAAAAAAAGAGGGAAACCTCTTTTTTTAATAGTCTTTTTCTTTTGCTAATCTTTCACTTTTAAAAGGATTTTACTTTTCATTTCTTCTATTTTAAATTCATATCCACATATTTCTGCTATTTTTAAGATTGTTTCAAAATCTGGTTGTGAATTTTCTCTTTCATAACTAGAAAGTGTAGTATCTGCTACTGAAAGTTTTCTTGCTAATTCTTTTTGAGAATATCCTGCACTCATTCTCATATTTTTCAAAATAATTCCTATCATTTTATCACCATATTTATTATGGCAAATATATCCTTAGTAGTCATAAAATTGCAAGAAACTTGCGATAAACTATTTTCACTGTTATAATAAGGGTTGGAGGGGGTTTTATGCTAACTATTTCCGTGGGGGAAAGCGTCATTTCCGTTCCTATTTCTTCTCATGTAGAAATTTGCTATACGGAAAATGGACAAGAAATATTTGTTGATGGACAAATTGTTATGCAACATATAAAAACCAAAATTGATATTAAAGTGTCTACTTAATTTTTTAAATAGTTCTACTTATGTATTTATTGGTGAATATGTTATAAATAACATATTTTAACAAATGAAAAATAAAAGAATATATAAGACGGGGTAAATTATGGTTCTTTTTGCTAATGAAAAATACATTTTTACGGAAAGGCTTAAACCATAATTATATTACACTAAATAATCAAAAGGTTATTTAGTTTTTTTATTATAATATGTAAGGTGTCACATTTTCTTCTTTTGAAAATAACGATTTGCTTTACTTTTAGGGTTATAATCTATATTCTGATTCGGAATGGATTCTATTATTTTAATTTCTTTTCTTGCAAACCATTTTTTTATTTCTTCTCCTTCTATTTGCATTCCTTTGACATTTTTAAAATCATTCCCACTTCCTTTTCCATAATGAAAAATTAAATTTTCATGATTTTTTACGGCTATTACTGATAGTTTATCGTGTAATATTTGTGCTTCTAATTTGGTTACACTCCACCACCATTCAAATTCTTCATCTAATTTATACTTTAAGTATAAATGTTTGTCTATTAATAGACAATAGCCATCTCCACGTGTCCAAGGTTTTCCTTCTACTAGTCCAAGAGTCGTTATTCCTTTTTTATGTACTTTGAGCATTTCTTTTAACCAATCTTTGTTGCGAATATCAATATCTGAGTTTAACAAAACTATTTTATCACTTTCTTCTGCACAAAAATTAGATGCTATATTATTTCCTTTTGCAAACAATGTGTTTACTTTTGAATAAATTAATTTATCGATATAACCCTTTTCTTGTAATTTTAATAATATTTTTTTCGTTTTTTTATCTGAATTATTATCTAAAACAATCAATTCAAAGTTTCCTTCTGTTTTTTGTAAAGTTTCAATTGTGTTTTTAGTATAAATGGGGGCTCCATGTACAAGCATAATAATACTAACCATTTGTATCTCCTATTCTAACTTATTTTCCTATATTATAACATTTTATAAGTATTATTTAAATCTTTTTATATTATTATTTCATTGGAAAGGTGTCGATGTCAGTTATCTTACATCCTACAATATCAATCATTATTCTAAGCATTTGTTTTTGTATCTTTATGCTTTTTAATACTAACTATATATCTTTATTTACTAAAAAATTTCTAGTCAAAATAATATACAGATGTTTCTACCACTTTAAAAATATATTCACATCTTATTCCAGAAGATGAATTTAAGGCAATAAATTTACTTAATGAGTTAAATGATGATAAGGAAACAAGGGCATTTCAAGGGCATAATGAAGCAAACCACGAAAAAACCGTTGAAATACAACGGTCTACCTCTCAAATGGTGGAGAATAAGGGATTCGAACCCTTGACCTCCACGGTGCAAACGTGGCGCTCTAGCCAGCTGAGCTAATTCCCCATAACAAACTGCTCTTACATTGTAGCACTTCTATTCTTATTTTGTCAAGCTTTTTTTATGCTTCTTTCTTATATTTTCTCTCCTTTTGTTCATATTAAAAACAAGGTGATAAATATGAAGTCCAATATAGAGAAAACTGTACAAAAAATTACAAATGATTTACACAATGCTAGTGATTTAAAAACAAGATTTTTAGATATAAAAGGTCATAAAATCGCTTATTTATTTATGGAAAGTGTAACAAGTGGAGATGCAATTAGTGAATTTATTGTAAGAAGTATTACTTTTGATATTAAACAAAATAAACAACCTTTTTTTGAAACTTTTTTTCAAAGTTTACAAAATAATATTTCCAATAATTCTTTAAAAGTTATTCAAAATTATCAAGATGTCTTTTTCTACCTTGCTTCTGGTTTTACACTTATTTTAGTAGAAGGATATAAAAAGTGTCTTGCTTTAGAAACAAGGAGAGATCTTTCTCGTGGTATTACAGAATCTTCTTCTGAGGGAATTATAAGAGGTCCTAAAGATAGTTTTACAGAAACACATACTGTAAATCAAGGTCTCATTCGTAAAAGAATTAAAGATCCTAATTTAGTAATAGAAGATTTATTTATAGGAAAAAGAACTCAAAGCAAAGTTTCTCTACTTTATATGTATGATATAACAGATTTGAAAAAAGTAAAGCAAATCAAACAAAAATTACAAAAAATAAATGTGGATAGCATTTTAGATTCTGGTCATATTCGAGAATTTCTTGTTACAAAGCAAAAATCTGTTTTTCCTAAAATGATTAGTACTGAAAGACCTGATTTGGTATGTACATCTATTTTAGATGGAAAAATAGCCATTCTAGTGGAGAATAGTCCTTATGCACTTATTATTCCTGCTCTTTTTATTGATTTCTTTAAAAACCCAGAAGATTACTATCAAAAATCTTTAAATGCAACTTTTACCCGTTTTTTACGAATGATTGCTTTTGCTCTTACTATTTTGGTTCCTGCACTTTATATTAGTGTTACTACCTTTCAAATACAAGTTTTACCAGAAAAATTACTTACATCTCTTTTTTATCAGCGGCTTCATGTTCCTTTTCCTACTGCTTTTGAGATTGTACTTTTACTTACTTTTTTTGAAATACTCCGAGAGTGTGATATAAGAATTCCTAGTGCGATGGGCACTTCTATGAGTATTGTAGGAGGGCTTGTTTTAGGGGATGCAGCTGTAAGTGCTGGGCTTGTTTCTCAAGCTTCTGTTATTATTGTAGCTGTTACTTCTATTAGCGGTCTACTATTTAGTGATATAGATATGATTAATGGTATCCGACTTTGGAGATTTATCTTTATTTTATTCAGTTCTTTTTTTGGTCTCATTGGTTTTACTTTATGTTTTATCCTTTTCACGATTAAGCTTTCTTCTTTAAAAGTTATGGATGTACCTTATTTAAGTCCTATTAGTCCATTTCATTTCACAGGATTAAAAGATAGTCTTATTCGTACACCTAAAAACAAAGATGATAAAAGACCTAATTATTTAAGTCCTAAAAATCGTTATAAATTAGGAGGTAGAAAATGAAAAAGTGGATTTTACTTTTCTTCTGTTTTTTCTTAGTAGGTTGCGATTTTAAAGAAATTCGTGATCTTTCTATTGTAAGTACTATGGGAATTGATTTTGAAGATGGAAAATATAGAGTAAGTGTTATTGTTATTAGTAAGGAAGAAGGAGAAAGTAAATTGTATGAGGGAGAAGGAAATAGTTTTTTTAAAGCTATACAGGCTGTAAATGATAAGCTGACAGAAACATTATATTTAGGACATATGCAAAATGTAATTGTTAGTGAAACAGTTTCTAAAAACGGGCTTAAAGATGTTTTAAGTTACTTTATAAAGGAGGATGTGATTCAAAATAATTTTTATTTGTTTTTAATTAAGGAATCTTTTTCAAAGGATGTTCTTACTTATCTTATGGAAAATAGTGGCTATACTTTAAGTAATATTTTTAAGGGAAATAATATGTTATCTCTTAAAAAAAATGATAATTCTATTCATGCTTTTATTCAGGATATGAAAGATGAACATAAGGATCCTGTTATTCATAGTTTATCTCTTCAAGATCACTCTTTATCTTTACATTCTCTTGCTCTTTTTAAAAAAGATAAGTTAGTTGGATTTACTGATATAGCTGGTTATTATTTACTAAAAGGAAATATGCATCAAATATATCTTTCTTTTCCTTGTGGTGAAAAGGAAACCACTTTTTCTATCGATCATATGAAATTCCAAACATCTCTTTCTAACAATAGTGCTACTCATCATATTACAGGAAATATATCATTGAAAGAAAATGGTTGTAATTTCAAAACAAATACAAATGATGATAGTAAGAAAATTAAGAAAAATATTCAACAAATGATGCAAGGAAAAATAGATACTTTTTTAAGAGATCAAAAAAAATTAAATGTTCAATCATTGGATTATAAAAGTTTGTTTGGTATGAGGCAGTATAATAATATAAAAAGTAAGATCTCTTTACATACAGATAAGTTAAAAGAGGAGGGGGAGCTACATGAATAAAATACATGTTACTGGATATAGTGCGATGATTTACTTTATTTACCGAAGTACTTTTCTTACTGTTTCTCTTCCTATGCTTTTACATCACCAAGGTGATGGTCTTCTTATTTGTTTGCTTGGAAGCATATTTGGTTTTTTCATTTTCTTGGGATATCTTCATTTTTTGAAAAAAAATAAGGAAGACAATATTATTGTTTGGATTGATAAAAAATGGAAATATAAAATAGGCTTTTGTATCAACACTTTTCTTATTATTCCTATTTTATTATTTAGCTTTTTTCTTCTTCATAATTTAATCCATTTTATTCAATTTGAATATCTTAAAAATACGCCTATTTTTCTTATTTATTTGCTTATATTAGGGACACTTTTGTTTATTGGTTTAAAAGATTTTGATACTATTAGTAGAGCTAGTTTTATATTTCTTTTAATTTCTATTTTGTTTTATTTTATTAAAATATTTGGTCTTTTAGATAGTATTCAAATTCAAAATATAAAACCTATTTTTAGAGAAGATATTATTTCTTTACTTGCAAGTAGTATTCAATATGCTATTTATACTACACTTCCTTTGTTTTTATTACTTCTAGTATCCAAAAATAATATTGAACCTCAAAAAAATATCATAAAAAAAACAAAGCTAGTTTACGTGATTACTTCTATCGCTTTGTTTGTTCAATTGTTTTTTGTTTTGACAGTTATGGGAACACATACCCTCTCTATTTATACATATCCTGAGTTTCATTTACTTAGTAATGTAAACATTCTTGGCTTTATTGAGAGATTAGGTTCTATTTTATCTATTCAATGGATTATTGATATGATTCTTTGTATTGCTTTATGTTTTATCTATGTAAAAGTTTATCTTTTGCACTATATTTCTTTATCCTTTCCAAAGCTTCATAACAAGATAAATAGCGAGAATTACGGCAAAAATTCCTAAAATAATCATGATTATTTTGGTATTCTTGTCGCTTTTTTTGATGGAGTCACTTATCTCTCCCAAACTTTCAAAATCTTCTTTTTTAAATAAATTATTTGTTGTGAAAAAGGCTGTTTCTTCTACTTTTTTTTCTTCTATTTCATTTCTTTCTTTTTCGATTGCTTCTTTTAAATTTCCTTCTGTATCCATTACTGTATTTCCTGTTGGTTTCAATTCTGATAACATTTCTAATGATAGTTCTTTATCACCTAATTTATTTAAAATATTTGTACTAGTTAAGTTTTGGATTTGCTCATGCAATTCCTCTTTTTCTTCTAAACCTTTTATATCTTGCATATCTAGACTTTTTAAAAAATCTAAATCTACTGATTTTAAACTACGATGACGATTGTCTTCCCGATTTTCTTTTTTTGCTTTGTCAATTACTTCATTAATATCATATTCTTTTTGTTTTTCTATTTCTTCTTCTAATTTTTGTATAGGCTCTATTTCAGCTGTGCGATATTTTCTTTCTTCTCGTTCTTCTTTTCTTTTTAGCATTTCTTTTAATTTTACTAAATCGATTTCGTTGCTTTTAGATATAGATGCGATTCCTTCTATGTTAGAATACTCTCTATCTGCATAAATATTTTTATAGAGTTCTTCATTTTTTGCTGTTCTACTTTGCGCTACTTCTTCGTTTGCAAATTCGTCTCTATATCTATCCATTCTAGTTGGCATATCACACCTCCTACCTCTATTATAATCATACCATATTTTATAGTATTTTCAAACTCATATTTTTGTTTTTTCTATTGCTTGCTAAAATCTTAAATTTTGTTATAATAAAAAAGGAGGGATAATATGAAACTAGAGGTAAATGAAAATTGTATTGGTTGTGGAGCATGTGCTGCTATATGCCCAGATGTTTTTGATTTAAAAGATGATGGATATGCCTATGTAAAGGCTAATATAATTCCAGAGGAAAAGAAAGAGGATGCTATGGATGCACTAGAGGGCTGTCCAACGGGAGCAATCGTGGAAAAGAAAGATTATGCAGAAGAAAAAGAATAATCTTTTTTTTATAAAAAAATCCTACTTTTGGGTAGGGTTTTGTTGACATACAAAATATAATTTTTTTACTTCTTTTGGACTTAAACTTCTATATTCTCCTGATTTTAGACCATGTAAATCTAGAAAGCAATATGTTTCTCTTTTTAGTTTTTTCACGTCATATCCAATTGCATTAAACATTTTTTTTACTTGATGATTTCTTCCTTCGTGTATAGTAATTTCTACTATAGATGTATTGGTTTTTTTATCATATTTTTTTACTCTTGCTTTTGATTTTGCTGTTTTTTTTCCTTCTATTATTATTCCTTTTTCTAATTTTTTTAAAACAGGAGGGGGTACTATTCCTTCTACTTTCACAATATATTTTTTATCTATTTCATTTCTAGGATGTGTAAGTAAATTTGTAAGTTTTCCATCATTTGTAAGTAATAGCAAACCTGTTGTATCATAATCTAATCTTCCAACAGGATAAATACGGTTTTTTGTTGGGATTAAATCTATTACTGTTTTTCGATTTTTTTCATCTTTAGTGGTAGTAACTATTCCTCTTGGTTTATATAATATATAGTATTCTTTTTCTTCTTTCTTATTTATAAAGTTACCGTTTACTTTTATGATATCACTACTTTTTACTTTGGTTCCTAAGGTTACTATTTCTCCATTTACTTCTACTAGACCTTTTTCTATTAATTCGTCTGCTTTTCTTCTAGAACAATATCCAGCATTTGCAATTACTTTACTTATACGTTCCATAAAATCACCTTATCTTATTATACAAAACTATACTTTGGAAAGCAAGAACAGTTCCTAAAAAAACAGCTATTTTTTAGCTGTTTCTTTGTATTTTTTCTTTTCTGTCATCATGTATTCAGTTATGCTTGTTTCTATCTCAGGAAGAGCTTCTTTTTGTATATTAGAAAATGTTACAAATTCTTTTATTGTATCTATATGAATTTTTCCCCAAAAAACTCCCATACTTACTTTTAAATCATTAAACATATCTGGTGTAATCGCTGTAAAAAAGTATCCAAATAATAATCTTTTTTGACCAATTACAATTCTTTTATTGGTAAGTGCGACTACGTTGGTAGTAATAATGTCAAGAGGATTATCATTCTTTTGTGCTATAAAAGCATATTTTATTGTTTCTCCTGGATTGAGATGGAGATCGATAATTTTACAGTGTTTCTTTGCTCTCCAAGCAATTGTTAATGGATATTTTGCTTTAAATTCAGTTACTTTTTCATATACACTACTCTTCATAATTTCTCCTATTTTATATAACCATTCTTTTTAAAGAATTCAATATAATCTTCTTTACTTGAGAATCCTTGTTTTGCATCTACTACTTTTTTATCTTCTACAATAAGAATAAGTGGTGTTCCCCATTGTTCTTCATTATAATAAGGTAAGGAATCCATAAATGATTTTTGTTCTTCTTCAGAGAGACTAGTAGTATTTACTATATTTATGTTTAGTTTATAATCTTTTACTAATTCTTTAAGAACTGGTTTTGCTTCTTCACAATAGCTACATCCAGTCTGCGTAATTGCAAAGATTGTTTTTTCTTTTGATTCTAATTTATTTTTATATGCATTATAGTCTAAATAATTTAATAAAAGTTTTGCATCTTTTGGAATAAATCCTGTTTCTTTTAAAAATGCGAATAACTCATTTTCTTCTGCATATCCATTTTGTTCTTTTACAATTTTACCATCTTTTACAACTGCTAAATATGGTGTACCAAATGTTTCTGGTTCCTGATTGAATTTTTTTAAAATGTTATTTAATTTGGCTTTTGCTTTTTCTGTGTCAATATATTTGTAGTCAAATTTATATTCTTGTGCAAATTCTTTTAGTGTTGGGTCTAAAAGTGCACAATAACTACATGTTTCTTTTCCTAAATATACAAGTGTATTTTCTTTTTTTGCAAATGCATTTTCTACTTCTTCTACATATTTTTCAGCTTTGATATTTGTTGTTATAACGGAAGTAATTACGATAACAACACCTATTAGTATGATAACTGCTAATATACATAAACGTTTTGTTTCTTCTTTCATTTTATCCCTGCTTTCTATTTGAAATATATTTATTTCTCTCTGTATGTATATTTTACACCTATTTTACTAAAAAAAGCAACTAATTAGGTGCTTTTTTATTGTTTTTTCTTTTTGATTTATTTCTTTTACATATGTTTCTATTTTATTTCCCTTTTCTTTGAAATATATTTTTCTATGTTTTAGTATAGTAAATTTT
Organism: uncultured Erysipelotrichaceae bacterium; assembly: GCA_951801995.1. Taxonomy (GTDB): domain Bacteria; phylum Bacillota_I; class Bacilli_A; order RF39; family UBA660; genus RUG12867. The sequence continues at coordinate 18 of CATOOY010000027.1, read as the reverse complement.
TATATTCTATTATTTCTT
>CATOOY010000026.1 GCA_951801995.1 uncultured Erysipelotrichaceae bacterium | reverse complement strand
ATGATTTTTTGTATAATTCGACTGAAATAAAAGAAAAGTCAAAAATTTAAAGGAATATCATCTTTTTAAAAATTAAAGACATTATTCGTTAGTGTCTTTTTTTGTGAAATCATTTAACCAATCGTAATCCTCTATATCTAATGTAGTTAATTCTCCACTTAATTCCTTTCAATTTTCCATGAATGTATTTACAGTAGTGTTTATTATTCGCTTGTATCCATGTAAAATTGTAGTATTTATGTATCTAAATCTTTTGATGTTATGTAAATATTTTCGTATTTGTCTTTCTGATACACTAAATATGTCTTCTAGGTATTTATTTGTAGCAAAGCAACTTAACTTTTTATTATTAGTTAAAAGACAAATATAATTGTATAATAATTTCTTATTGGCTTTGAGTTTGTTATTTGTTAATATTTGACTTTCTATGATTACAAAATGATGTTTTTGTGTTATAATTTATATATCAAAAGAATGAATATATAAGATTTAAGATGATAATAAATGAAAAAAATATAAGGGTTGAAGAAATAGAAATGCCTTTATTAAATACTACAATTGAATTCATTGAACAGTATTATAAATTAAACTTTAATCAAGAATTTATGGATGATATTATCGATATAACAAATATGGATATTCCAAATAAAATTGCTATACTTGATATAATTATTGATAAAGAAACTTTAATTATTCCATCCATATTTAGTGAAGAAGAATTTCATAGAATAGCAAATTCTAGAGAACTACATAATGAATACTTTGCACAAATAAATGCAATTTATAGAATAATGGATTTTAAAAATAAAAAAGGGAATTTAACTCCTGAAAATAAATTTAATTTATTAAAACGAATGTTGTCATTGACTAAAGCTTATAAAGCACAAATGGAAAAACTTTTTGATGATGCTTATAATTTACAAGCAACTATAGGATCAGGTGAAGAACAATCTAAACACAAATTATAAAATTCAAGAAAGAATAGTAAGAACAATAATTTGAAATCCCTTTTATTTCCCGATCATTTAGATATTTGAAACTTATTGTTTCTGTAATAAATGTATTGGCTTTAGATAATTTTTCAATTTTATAAATGAAATTAGAAATTGTTAGGAGAGGATTTTATGAAGAAGGTATTTGATAATTTTACGATTGAATATACAAAAGATGATTTATCTTATATTGAAAATCTCATTCAACAATTTTTAGTGTCTTATAAGAAAATTATGAATTTTTTTGAATTAAATATTTTAGATAATAAGGTTCAAATTAAAATTTGGGATGATATAGAAGAATATGAAAAATATATCAAAAGTAAAATAAAAAAAATATATGGTGTATCTATTAAAATCAATGATTGGGAAGTTGGTCGAACAATTACTAATAAAGATGAATTTCAAATCCATGTTTTATCTTATAAAGAACGGCTAAAACGTAAAGGTCATAGTAAAGATACATTAGATTCTACAATCAAAGTTATTATTCACGAATTTGCACATACTTGTCATATACAATATAAAAAATATCAACCGACTTTAACTTGGTTTAATGAAGCATTAGCAACTGTTTTAGCAGACCAATATAGTGATCAAAAATTGGTGCTTGATTGTACTTTAGAAGAGCTTTTAAATGGAACTGTAAATTATTTAAGATATTATACTTTAGGAAAATACATTTTTGAAACTTATAAGAAAGATGCTATTTTGAAATTGGCTAGAAATAATGAATTATTAAAACAGATGACTCCAACTCTTTTAGAAGAAGCAGAAGAATGGTTGGATAAAAAATATAATAATAGTAATGTTAAAGGAAAATGAGGTATGATTATGAAGTATGAAGATTTAGTTATGAGATCAAATGAAATAATAGAAAATATAAAAATAGAAATAAATACTCTAATGATTGGAATTTCGTATAAATTTGAATATAGAATCAAATCGGAAGACCATATTTATTGAAAGTTGGAAAAAAATAATTTAAAAAAAATAATTGATGTAGAAGATATTATTGGATTTCGAATTTTAGTAGAGAATGAAGATTTATGTCATCGTGTCTATTCAATATTAACGGATTATTATAATCCATATAAAATATCTAACTATTTTTCCAAGCCAAAAGATACTGGATTTAAAGCTTATATATTGAAATTAGATAAATATGACATAAATACTGAAATTCAAATTATGACATATGATATGAAAATTACTACAGAGGCAACACATTTTATTCATGAACAAGCAAAGTATAATAATTAGTCGTATAGGGATATAAATTCTACAAGGTATAATGATATTATTATTTTATTGAAAATAGGTGAAAGTATGCAATATGAAAATAACCAATTTATTATTTTTTATAATTCTAATGATAAAAATATTCAACATTTAATTGCATCATTAGAACAAAAATCTAAAGAAATTATGGATTTCTTTGGTTTAAAAAATATTCATAGAAAAGTTATTGTTAAAATCTATTATTCAATCGATGATTATAAGAAACACTTAATACCTTATCTTGAAGAAATGGGTGAAACTTATCATGAGTGGATGATAGCCGATACAATGGATGATAATATTAATATGCTAGAATTAAGTCTTTGCCGAAAATTAGGTTCTCATAGGGATGAAACGATTCAGGATCAGATGCAAACTATTTTACATGAATTTGCTCATATATGTCATCATGAATTGTTAGGAGAAAATAATTCACATGGACATATATGGTTTTCTGAAGCACTCGCAACTAATTTGTCAGGTCAAGATTATGGTGATGATAAAATTATATGTACTTATGAGAAATTAAAAAATGATTTTAATAATGCTCCTAATAATTATCCAACATCATATTTGATGGGAAAGTATATGATAGAAAATTATGGAAGAGATTTTGTATTGAATTTAATTCAAAATTGGCAATTATTAGATGAATTTGCTCCAAAGTTATTTGAAGAAACAAAAATGTTTTATAGTAAGAGAAATATGAAGTAGAAATACAGAATAAAATTATGTATTTTTATTTTATTATATTTTCATTTAAATCTTGCTTTTTTAATTCTTTTTTCCTATAATTAAATTATGGAAAAACTAGTAAAAATAAATAGAACTATGGGATTATTAGAATATTTGATGTATCAAGATATCCCTATAAAAGAAATAGGATCTTCTAATCCTATTTGTGGTGCTTCTTATACTTCTTTTCAGGAGTATATAAAACAGTGTATAAAAGAAGAAACTGAGGAAAATATAGAACTTCATAATGCTACTACGAATAGATATATTTATTATGTAGATAATTATCCTATTGGTGAAGTAGGTATTCGTACTCATTTAAATTATTTTTGGGAAAATATGGGAAGTCAGATTTTTTATAAAGTAAGAGTTTCAGAAAGAGGTAGGGGTTATGGTATGCGAATGCTTAGACTTGCTTTAAAGGAATGTAAAAGACTTGGCTTTCAAAAGGTAAGAATTAATTGTAATGACAAAAATGTTGCCTCTCAAAAGCTTATTTTAAATAGTGGTGGAAAATTAGATATTGAACATTATAAAACAACAGAAGGAACGAGTAGTAGTTATATTGTTCATTTAAATAAGTAAAATGTAAGAATCTTGGTTCATCCTAGATTTTTTTTATCATTTATTTTTCATAAAAAAAAGAAAAACTATTTTTCTTCTTTTACATATTTTTCTAATTCTTTTGTAACTATGTCATATCCTTCATCACTTAGGTGAATTCCATCTTTTGTATATTTTCCATCTATTACTTTATCTTTATTTACTAGATTATCATATAGATTGATATATGTTATTTTTTGCTCTGTACAGAATTTTTCTATTTCTGTATTTACTTTTATAATGATTTCATTTCTCTCTTTACTACCTGTAGGGTAGATAGACTCTACATAAATAGTAGCAAGACTTCTGTTTTCTTTTATTCCTTTGATAATATTTTTAATGTTACTTATGATTTCATTTGGATTTACATCTTTATTAACATCATTTACACCAATAAGTAAGAAAACAACACTTGGATTATAATTATAGACTCTTTTTTTCATGTTATTTAAAATGTCTTTAGTTAAATTTCCACTAATACCACTATTTATAATATTTTTATTTTTATCTTTGAAGTATTTTTCTATATCATATTTCTCTGTAATAGAGTCTCCCAAAAACACATAATTTTCATCTACTACTTCTACTATTTTTTCTTTGGTTATAATTTTTTCTTTTATTTTATGATTATATGTAGTGTAGTGGTAATAAATAAAGCCAATTAAAGCAAAATTAATTAACAAAAGCAATATTATTGCAAGATAATTTTTCTTTGGTGGTGTTATATTATCTGGTTTTTCGTCTAACCTTATTTGACGTTCTTTCATTTCTTGTAATTTTTCTTTTATCTCATTTGATACAATTGTTTCTGTAAATTCTGCTTCTTCTCCAATTTCCTTTTTATTGTTTACAGCATTTTGAATGGATTGTTTTGCGTAAGGAGTATTGAAAATATCAGCCACATAATCTTCTACTACTTCTTTCTTTTGGGGTTCTTCTATTATTTTTTTATTTTCTATTACATTTTCATGATTTTCTATTGCATTTATTTCTTCTGTTTCTTTTTGTGTTGTGTTTTTTTCTTCTACTAATGCTTTGTTTGGATGAATTGTTTGTATTTCGTGATTGTTTTTTATATTTGTCTTTTTTTCTTGTATATCATTTGTTTTTTGTACTTTATTTTTTTCAATAGCTTCTAGTATATCTTTGCTTATTTCTTTATTGGTATTTTGTTTGGGATATTGTCTATTATTATAATATCTATTTTTCTTTTTGTAATTTCTGTTTTTTCTTTCATTTCCTTCCATAAATACACCTTCTTTTGCCTGTTTTACATTATATCATAACTCTAGTTAATTGTTAATATAAAATTTACTATTTTACATATCTTATGCTATACTATACATAAATATACGAAAGGTGATTCGATGAAAGAAAAAAGCAAAGTTTTTTTTGTCTCTCTTTTTTTCCTATTTTTCCTATTTGGTTGTGCAAAGGTAGAGAAAAAATTACAGGTTGAAGAAAAGGAAAGAGTAGACCCTATTATACAAAAAGTTAGTACTACTTTATCTTCTATGTCACTTGAGGAAAAGATTGCTCAGATGTTTATTATCCAAAATAGGACAAGTGTTTATACTGATGATTTACAGAATGAACTTACTACTTATAAGCCTGGTGGACTTATTTTATTTCAGGAAAATATTACTTCTTATGAGGAAACCCTTTCTTTGATAAAAAATATTAAAAGTACTTCTTTTGTTCCTCTTTTTATTGGGATTGATCAGGAAGGTGGGTCTGTGCAGAGAATCTCTTCTTTAACGGATCATAATGTTACTAAGATTCCTTATATGTATGATTTAGGTGGAAAAAATGATGAAAAACTTACAAAAGAAGTTGCTAGGGTTCTTGCTTTAGAACTACGTACTTTTGGTATTAATATGGATTTTGCTCCTTCTATAGATATATGGTCTAATCCTAAAAATACTGTAATTGGAAAAAGATCTTTTGGTAGTAATAGTGATATTGTGACGCATATGGGCTCTATTTTTGGGGAAACATTGGAAGAAAATGGTATACTTTCTGTTTATAAACATTTTCCTGGTCATGGGGATACTGCTTTAGATTCACATCTTGGACTTCCTGTTATTTATAAATCTTTTGATGATCTTTCTTCTTTTGAATGGGTTCCTTTTCAGTTTGTTATAGATAAAGGTGCGAGTGCGATTATGGTTGGGCATTTGGCTTTGCCTAATATCACAGGTGATAATACGCCAGCTACTTTATCTTCAAAGATTGTAACAGATGTTTTAAAAGACAAGTTACATTTCGATGGTTTGATTGTAACTGATGCTTTAAATATGGGGGCTTTGACAAAGTATTATTCAGAAAGAGACATTTATCGAAAAGCTATTTTAGCAGGAAATGACCTTTTACTTATGCCACTTTCTTTGGAAAGAGCCATTTCTTATATAAAGGAAGATGTTCAAAATGGAGTGATTTCAGAAGAGAGAATTCATGATTCTGTTCAAAAAATACTTACTTTTAAGTATAGAAAAATAGAAGAAAAATATCATGATTATTTGCCTTCTTCTTATTTAGGAAGTATGGAACATCAAACTATTATAAATCATGTATATGAATAAATCCTTGCGCTATGGCAAGGATTTGTTTATTTTTTATCATAATTATTTTTATATATTTTTAGATAATGATCTCTTAATTCTTTAAATCTTTCATAGTGTACTATTTCTCTTTGTCTTAAGAAAGAAAGTGGTGCTAGGACATCTGGGTCATCTGTTTCATTCATTAAGTGTTCATATGTGGCTCTTGCTCTTTGTTCAGCTGCCATATCACTTTCTAGATCTGCTCTCCAATCTCCTGATGTTTCAATATAAGTGGCTGTATATGGTACACCATTTGGATCTACTGGAAATAATCCATGATCATGCATTGTATAGTTTCCAAGTAAATCTGCTTTTTGTAATTCTTCTTTTGTTGCTCCTTTCATAAGTTGCATTACCATTGCACATATCATTTCGACATGATTTAGTTCTTCACACCCAATATCATTTAAGACTGCCATTCCTCTTTCGTCTGGCATAGAAAATCTTTGATTTAGATAACGCATAGATGCTGCTAATTCTCCGTCTGGTCCTCCATATTGTGCAAGTATATTTTTAGCCATTTTTAAGTCTTTTTTTTGTATATTAACAGGGTATTCTAATTTTTTTTCGTATAAAAACATAATTTCCTCCTTACATATTTTCCCATGGCCAAGGTTTGTTATTCCATGCCCATGGATAAGCGTTCATCGCTTCGCTACTTGTTACAAGTGGACCAAATTTACTTTCATATTGTGCTTTTATTTCGTTATTTCTTTTTCTATATTCATTATAGAGATTTATCATTTTTTTATCATCTGGATGGTTATCTAAATAAAGATTTAAATCAATAAGTGCAAAACAAAGTGCATCTATTGTTGTTAGCATTTCTGCTTGTTCGTTCATTGGGCGTATTTCGTATGGTATATTTATTTTATATGGATCATATAATGCTTTGAACATATTTCCTCTTATAAAACCTTCATAAGGTGCATAAAGTCCTTCTTTTTTATCATCTATGTTGGGATTCATGTTTGAAACAACATTTTGATTGTTGTTTTGATTTGTCATCATATAATTTTGTGTAGGTGTTACATTTGGTTTTGCTGGCATCATATAATCTGGATAATTATAAAAATGTTTCATTTTCTTCCTCCTTTATTATGAGTATATGGTTTTCTTTTTCTTTTGTTTGGGTAAAAAACTATTTCTATTTAAAAAATAGAAAATGGTACTTGTCAAAATGGGTAGAAAATGATAAAATATTTAATGTCTACTTGATATGGCGAGATTGGTGAAGTGGTTAACACGGTGGATTGTGGTTCCATTATGCAAGGGTTCGATTCCCTTATCTCGCCCCATAGTGAATTTTACGCACACCTTTGTGCGAAAGTTAAAGTAAAAGTTCGTAATACTTGATATTATGGACTTTTTTTCTTTCCTAAATTTGTATATAATTTCCAAAATCTTTCCCAAAAGGATAAGTTTCCAATAGGAAGTAGTGTCATTCATTTAAATGTTTAATAATTTGTTAAAAGGTTCAAATGATTGAGAAACTAAAAATACATTCATTTTTATAATAATGAACGTATTTAAAAGAAGTTAGAATATATAATATTGGCTTAAATATTTAACAGATACTAACATTTTATTTTTTATGTTTTTAGATTTTGTTTATTGAGTTTTTTTCAATAAATTAAGTTTTTTATTCATGATAAAATATATTTATTTAGCAAACATTAATCCTTTATAATATTTCCATGCTAGAATACGAAAAGCCAATTTGTCAATTGTTTCTTCACTCATTCTTCCTTCATTTAAGGCTTTTTTTATTGCATTTATATCTTGTTCTGGTGTAGATGTTATAATAAGATCATTTCCTGCTAGAATGGCTTTTACAGCTGCATCGTCTATAGATGATGTGGCTTTCATTGTTAAATCATCTGTCATGATAATACCTGTAAATTTCAAATCATTTCTTAATATATTATGAACACTTGGTGATAAAGAAGCTGGATTATTTCCATCTATGTTATTTATGGTATTATGACTTACTAGTACAGCTTCTGCCCCTACTTCTATTCCCTTTTGAAATGGAGGAAGATCATTCTTTTTTATAGATTCTAATGTACGATTATCAATAGAGCCTGCTATATGGGTATCTGAGTTACTTCCATAACCTGGGAAGTGCTTTAAGGTATAAGAGACTCCTGTATCTTTTCCTGCTTTTATAACTGTTTCAGCATAGGTAGAGGTTAGATCTGTATTTTCTCCTAATGTTCTTGCATAAATATAATCATTTGGATCTATTGATACATCTATAACAGGTGCTAGATTTAGATTGAGTCCAAGATTAGAAAGAATTTTACTTTTTTCTTTTGTATCTTCTTTTATTTTTTCAAATCCTCCTAAATTATATAATTCTTTTGGTGATTTAAATTTATTTGTTACTAATTTTGGATTACTACTTACTCTTACTACTTTTCCCCCTTCTTCATCTACAGCTGTAAGAAGAGGAATTTTTGAGATATTTTGTAATGCTTTTATCATGTCTTGTACTTCTTTTTGATCTTTATTTGCAAAATCTTTTTCGAAAAAAAGATATCCTCCTAACTTATATTTTTCTATCCATTCTTTTTCGTTTTGATTTGGATAATGTACTAAAAATAATTGACCTATTTTTTCTTCTAAAGAAAGTGTTTCTAGTTTTTGATTTGCTAAAATATAATATAAACTAAAAATACCATCATCCATCCAATCATTAGGAATACCATCTGCATTTTTGGTGGTAGCTGCTAATTTATATCCTATTACAGATACTTCTTGTACTTCTATATTTTTATCTAAAACACCTGTGTATTCTAATAGAATATTATCGCCTATATCTGCATTTATATCTTCTGTTTTTACTGTATAAATAATATTATTTGCATCTTGTAAAGTTACTTTTTCTTTTTCTTTTGCTAAAATTTTTGCTTCTATATTATTGGTTTTTTGTTGTGCTATTTTTTGGTATACAAATGAAGATACAATTCCTGTTAGAATGATACAACTAAAAATGAGTCCTAATACTTTTTTACTCATAAAATCACCTACCTATTTCATTTTATTTGTTCTATTTTAGAATATACCAAAGTTTATAGAATAAATTTTTCTTTTTTTTTCATACTAATAGTGGTGATTTATATGTATTATTTAAATTGTTTTTTTGTTTATTCATTTTTAGGGTTTTTGTTTGAAACAGGTGTTGCGAAAGTAACTGGAAATAATTTTAATAGTGGTATTTTATATGGTCCTTTTACTCCTATTTATGGAATTGGTGTTTTTCTTATTTTGATTATTTCTAAGTACTTTTTTTTAAACTTACATATGCCTAGATGGGTAGAAACTATTATTGTATTTTTTATTTTATTTTTGGTTTTAACTTTTATTGAATGGTTAGGTGGTATTCTTATTGAAAAAATTTTTGGTGTTGTTTTTTGGGATTATAGTCATTTGAAATGGAATATTGGAAAGTATATTTCGCTAGAGATTTCTCTTGTTTGGGGAATTTTGTCTATAATCCTTATTTATATTATTCATCCTTTTTTAGAGAAGTTTATTTTAAAAATACCTAGTGCTATTAGCTATCTGTTACTTTGCGTTTTCCTTATTGATTTAACTTTTACTTACTTTCATCAAAAATAAAGAGACAAGTTGCTCTTTTTTCGTGTATAATGAGAACTGGGTGTTGTTATGGTAAAATTAAATGATGTGTATAAACTAACAATTGAAAGTTTGGATCATAGTGGTAGAGGCGTTGCCCATATAAAAACTTTTCCAATTTTTGTTTGGAATGCTTTAGATGGTGAAGTAGTGGATGTTAAGATTACTAGATCTAAAAGGTCATTTGCAGAAGGTGTTGTTTTAAAATATCATGAAACTAATATAGATAGAATTACTCCTATATGTCCTTATTACAAAGAATGTGGTGGTTGTGATTTAATGCATATGTCTTATGAAAAGGAACTTTCTTTTAAAGCGGAAAAAATAAAGGAGATTATGCATAAGTTTGCTAGACTTGACACTTCCTTGATACAACCTATTTTATCTTGCAATAATATTACTTCTTATCGTAATAAAGTAACCTTTAAAGTAGAAAATAAAATAGGTTTTTATCGTAAAAAAACCAATCATATTATTGCTGTGGAAAAGTGTATACATGCCCATCCTCTTATTAATGAACTTCTAGAACTTCTTAGAGAAAGTGTGGTTTTGCAAAACGTATATGAATTTGTTATACGTGTTTCAGAATCTACTTTAGAGACAATGCTTATTTTAAAAGTGAATGCTGATATTGATGAAGATTATTTTATTCATACATTAGAAACTTTTGTTACAACACTTGTTGTTTTTCAAGATAATCGATATTCTATTTTAATTGGAAATGGTCATATTCGAGAAAAAATAGGAAATAAAATGTATGTTATTTCTGCAGATTCTTTTTTTCAGGTCAATACAAAAGGTGCTAAAAAAATATATGATAAAGTTTTGGAATTTTTAGAAATAACAGAAAAAGATACTATTTTGGATCTTTACTGTGGTACTGGAACTATTGGTATTTATATTGCAGATAAGGCAAAAGAAGTTTGTGGTATTGAAAAAAATAAATATGCTATTTTGGATGCTTATAAAAATAAAAAAATTAATCAAACTTCTAATATTGATTTTGAATGTAAAGATGCAGCTAGAGTAACTATGTCTGATAAGATGTCTAAAGTAATTGTAGATCCACCTAGAGCTGGACTAGATCCTAAAACGGTAGATTTTCTTTTAAATACAAGACCAAAAACAATTGTTTATGTATCTTGTGATCCAGTTACACTAGCTCGTGATATAGCTCTTTTACGTAAACGTTATAAGGTAAAAGAGATTGTTCCGATTGATATGTTTCCTAGGACACAACATGTTGAGTGTGTGTGTCTTTTAGAAAAAAAGGTAAGAAAGGTAAATGTGGAGAAAGATATTTTGCATGCAACACATTTATAAAATTGTTTATTTACAAATAATGGTATTTTCTTTATAATAAAAAAAGGTGATGTTATGGAACAAATCAAAAAAGAAGTAAAAAAGTTATGGATACGTTCTATTTTTATGTCTCTTTTACTTAGTATTATTGGTATTTTTCTTTTTATGAATCCTTCTTTTGTTATTCAATTTATTTCTTTTGTCTTAGGTATTTTTATGGTGGTAGCTGGAATATTTTCTCTTGTAAAGTATTTTCATACAAAAGAAAAAAATTTTTATGGTGCTGATTTACTTTATGGTGTTATTAGTTGTTTAGCAGGTGCTCTTCTTATTTTTAATCCTACAGCTGTTGCTTCTATTTTACCTCTTGTTTTAGGAGTATGGATGGTTATTAATAGTGTTGTAAAGTTACAGTATGCTTTTTCTTTGAAAAGTCATTCTCATGTTTCTTGGGGTTTTCCTATGATTATGGCTCTTATTACTCTTTCTTTGGGAATTTTGTTTGTAATAAATCCTTTTCGAGGTGCAACTTTTCTAATGCAATTTTTGGGGGCTATGATTACTTTATATGCTGTTATTGATTTTATAAATGCTTTTTCTCTTCAACGAAATATGAAAGAAATAAAAAAGACAAAAAAACAAATAAAGGAAATATTAGAAGATGCATAGTCTTCTTTTTGTATAGGTGATTTTATGATAGAAATATGTAAAAAAGAAATGTCACTTTTTTCTTTTTTGGAGGAGAAGGGTTTCTCTCATAAAAAAATAAAACGTTTATTTCAGTATCAAAATGTTTTTGTAGATGGTAAGTTAGAAAAAAGAGATTTTATGATTAGTCCTGGTATGAAGGTAGAAATTCGTCCTTCTTATCATACAATAGATACTATGGATATTCTTTTTGAGGATAAAGAGATTATTGTTGTAAATAAACGAGCAGGACTTCTTACTATTTCTACTTCTTCTGAGAAGGAAAAGACACTTTATCATATGGTTTCTACGTATTTAAAAAAGAAGAATAAAAATAATTATTTATTTGTGGTGCATAGACTTGATAGAGATACTTCTGGTGTTGTTTTGTTTGCTAAAAGTAGAAAAATAAAAGATGCTTTTCAAAAAAAATGGAATGATTTGGCTAAAGAGAGAATTTATATAGCACTTGTTCATGGCCATTTAGATAATAAAAGTGGTACTATTACACAGTATCTTAGAGAAAATAAACAGGGTGTAGTTTTTACGTCTAATAAAGAATTTGGTAAATTTGCGTGTACTTCTTATAAAGTTTTAAAAGAGTATTCACATACTACTTTGCTTCAAATTTCTATTTCTACTGGACGTAAAAATCAGATTCGTATTGCACTTACTTCAATAGGACACTCTATCGTTGGGGATAAAAAATATGGAAGTCAGGATTCTTTCAAAAGGCTATGTTTACATGCTAGTAAACTTAATATCATACATCCCTTTACACATAGACAAATGCTATTTGAGGCAGAAGTTCCAAAAGAGTTTGATAAAATAGGAAAAACAGTGTAAAATAAATAAAGTAGGAGTGATGTTAATGAAAAGATTATTCATATTTGCTTTTGTTTTATGTTTAGCAGGATGTGGAAAAAAGATGCAAACGGAGAATTTGGCTATGAAATGTCAAAAGGCAAATGATTATGAATTTTATAGTAGTACATATGTTGTTGGTGTATTTAATACCGAAGATGGAAATGTAACGAAGATAGAAATTGTAGAAAATTTTACTCCAAAATGGGAAGACGTAAATGTGGAATCTTTACAGAAAGATCTTGATACAAAAAAAGCAAATTTAAATAAAAAATATGAAAAGGTTACTTTTAAGGTGGATACTTATAAACAAGATATTACTTCTGATTATAGTATTCCTCTTACAGAAAAAAATTTAAATCAGATGAAAAAAGAAGACTCTTATAAAAATGCTATCAAGGGTGATTTATTTTCTATTGTGGATTACTGGCAATATTTAGAAGATAATGGTTATGTTTGTGAATAAAAAAAGTTTCTGAAACTTTTTTTTCTTTATTCATAAAATAGTATAGAGGTGTTTTACGATGGAAAAAGCAATGTTTCCTCTATCTTATATGAATATTACACAAGGTGTAAATGGAAGTTATTCGCATATGGGAACCAATGCGATTGATTTAGGGAATAGAGGATATAAAGAGAAAGTTTATGCTCCTTTTGATGGTGTTATTCGTAAAGTTTATACAAAAAGTGGTAATTTTGTATGGCTAGAAAGTAAAGAAAAAGTATTATGGGCAGATGGAAGTATTGATTATATGACTGTTATGACAGGTCATGATGATGATGTAAGTGATCTTTTTGTGGGCAAAGAAGTAAAAGCTGGAGAAGCTTATTATGAACAGGGAACTGCTGGGAATGCTACTGGTATTCATGTTCATTTAGAAGCTGGACGAGGTAAATTTACAGGTGGTGGATGGTATCAAAATAGTTATGGAAAATGGATGATTCAAAATTCTGTAAAACCAAATGTTGCTTTTTTTGTAAGACCTGATACTGTTATTGTGAATGATGCTGGTTATAATTTTAAAACTATTTTAGAAAATCCAACGACAAAAGATCCTAATAAGAATCAAATCGAAGTAAAAGTAGACAATTTACGCTGTAGAAAATCTCCAAATGGACAAATTCTTGGATTTGCAGAAAAGGGATTTTATAATATTTTGGATAGTAAGGTAAATGGCAAATATACTTGGTATAAGATTGGAGAGTCCAATTGGATTGCTTATGATAGTAGTTGGGCTTTACTTCATCCTATTTCTAAAACAGATCCTCCTAAAGAAGAGGAAAAACCAAAAGAAGATAATGATAAAAATCCATCTATTCCTAAAGAAAACCTTACTAAATTATTTGTTTGTGAAAAAGATGATACATATTATTTAAAGTTGTATAAAGGGGAAGTTTTATATATTGAAAATAAGAAAAGTGAATAAACAGGGAAAAAAGCTTTGTCTTTTCTTTTTTTTTCTGTTATAATCATTTTAGAATAGATTGGGAGGCAAAAATATGAATGATGAGGAATTAAAGGGAATGGTAGTGAATAATACTGCTGTCCCATTACAAGATGGGGTAAGTCTTGATTCACTTTTTCAAAGTTCCAATAAAGATACTAGTGGAGAAAATGTATCTTCATCTCTTGCTTCTCTAGGAGATGTAGATAGTGGAAACTATCCTAGTCCAAAAGAAGTAAGTTCTTTTGAAAATAGCAATGTTTCTTCTGATGAGGCAACAATTGATTCTGTTTTTCATAATTTAGGTTTAGATAATAAAAAAGAAGAAAATATTGTGCAGGAACCTGCTATTATGGAAGAGCCTAATATTTCTATACCACAGGTTACAATTGAAAATCTAAATCAAGAGGATTTTGTAGCACCTATGGAAGTAAACAATATAGATTCGTTTTCAAGTCAAGAAAATTTTGTGCAAAATTCTAACGTGGAAGATAGTGCTGGTGGTGTTACAGAATTACCAGTGTCTATTTCTAATTTTGAAACACCTTTAGCAAATGAACAGCCTATGCAGTATACTGCTTCTTTAGAGGCTACAGAAATACCACAGGTTACAATTGAAGATCCTAATAGAAACAATGTTTTAGAGAATAGTATGGATGCTACTTCTATGCCTAATGTTCCTATTTATGAACAGCAGATGGAAGTTCCAAATGCATATGTAGAAATTCCTTCGGAGAATGCAGGTGCTGTATATGTAGAAAATGTAGAAATACCACAGCCTATGATGGATAATGTAAGTCAAAATGATGTAAATACTATGGGGGTAAACGATGCTTTTGTTCCGTTTAATTCTGTAGAAAATAGTAATGAATCTAATATACCAACAAATTCTTTTGGGTCTGTTGTTGCTCCTGTAGAAACAGGAATGTTATTAGATGAGGCCTTTCAGGTTCCTACTGAAACAGGCATTCCTTTAGAAAATCAGGATACTATTCCTTCTATGAATATAGGAGAGGTTGTTCCTAATGTGGATGTGCCTATGCAGCCTGTATATGAATCTATTCCTAATATGTCCGCTAATCCTAATGCTGAACCAGCTTCTATTCATTTGTCAGATGATATAAGTGATAGTGGAGATTATGAAGCAGAGTCAAATTATATAATAGCGGAGGAGATTTCAAAAACGGAAGCAGATTTAGATCTTGAAAGAAGAAATCGCTCTGGTGTTCGCTTTATTATTATATTGGGTCTTCTTCTTCTTATTTTTATTATTTTGTTACCATTTATTTCTGAATATATTTAGGGCTTTGGCTCTTTTTTCTTTTTAAAAAAATTATGGTATAATAAATTTGGAGTGGTACTATGGACTATACAGTAAAGATTAATGATTTTGATGGACCTCTTGATTTGCTTTTACATTTGATTAAAGAGGCAAATATTAGTATTTGGGATATTAAGATATGTGATATAACTGTGCAATATTTAGATTATATTAATCATATGAAGAAATTAGATTTAAATATAGCTAGTGAGTATTTGGTGATGGCTTCTGAGCTTATGGAAATGAAATCAAGGAGTTTGCTTCCTAAAAAAGAAGAGGAAATGGAAGAGGAAGAGGATACTAGGGAATTACTTATTCAAAGATTGATTAATTATAGTCGCTATAAAGAAGTAACTGCTGCTTTTAAAGATTTGGAGGAAGAGAGAAGGCAGATTCATACTAAGGAACCAAGTGTTTTCTTTCAAAATAAGGAAGATTCATTAGATGATAATATTGATCTTTCTGATTTGTTACTAGCATTTCAACAGCTTTTAGATAGAAAGGAAAAAGAAAAGCCATTACAAACAAAGGTAACATCTAAGGAGTATTCTGTTCAGGAGCGAAATATACAAATTAAACAGATTTTGCAAAGTAAGAAAAAAATTTCTTTTTATGATTTGTTTGATTTTTATAATAAAGATTATGTGGTTGTAACATTCTTGTCTATTTTAGATTTGGCGAAGAAAAAAGAGCTTGTTATGAAGCAGGATCAAAACTTTGGTGAAATTTATTTAATGTGTGGGGAGGTGTAATATGCAGGCAGTTGTTGAGGGTCTTTTGTTTTTAGCTGGTGATGAGGGGATTAGTCTTGATAAATTGTTAGAAATTTTAGAGATAGATAATAAAGAACTTAATAGAATTTTTTGTGATTTGGAAAAGGAATATAATAAAGAAACGAGAGGTCTTTCTTTAGAGTTACTTGGTAATAAAGTAAAACTTGTTACAAAAAAAGAACATAATCAATATTATGAAAAATATTTTTCTTTTTCAGAGGATAGTACTTTGAGTAGTGCTGCTTTAGAGGTTCTTGCAATTATTGCTTATAATGATCCCGTTACAAGAAATGTAGTAGATGAGGTGCGTGGTGTTTCTTCCTCTCATTTGGTTCGAAAATTACTTTCGAAAAATTTAATTGAAATAAAAGGAAAGTCTGATTTGCCTGGTAAACCTAATTTATATGGAGTTACTGAACGTTTTTTTGATTATTTTGGACTTTCTAGTAAAGAAGAATTGCCTAAATTGAAAGAAAATGATATGATAGATGTGGAAACGGAATTATATTATTCTAAATATAATGAACAGGATATGTAAATTATATAGCTTGTAATATGCCTGTATGTTGAAATTGGTAGACAAGCTTGACTCAAAATCAAGTGGAGTTTCTCCGTGTCAGTTCGAGTCTGACTACAGGCACCAGTAAGCAATCTGTCCAAACTTTTATAGTTTGGGACTTAAATATATAAGTATCAATTTCTAAAGAAGTTGGTACTTTTTTAGTGTTTAAGAAAGAAAGGACAGGTTTAAATGGTAAATATTACAAAGGAAAAATTAGAAATTGATAACGAATTAAAGAAAAAAATTGAATTTATATGTAGTTTTTGTAATACTACTCCAACTATTATTAATGGAAATATAAGAAAAATTAATAAAATAAATCTAGTGTATACCAAATGACACACAATAATAAAGTTTATGATTTACTTTATTTTAAAGGAATTATTGAAGATTATAATATAAAATTAGAATCCATAAAAAATGAAAAAGTAGATGATGAAAACTTAAAAATAGTTGTATCACTAATAAAATAAATAAAATTAGTTGTGTTCTTAAA
>CATOOY010000025.1 GCA_951801995.1 uncultured Erysipelotrichaceae bacterium | reverse complement strand
CTTTTTTTGTATATATTTTAATAAAAAATATCAATATAGAATAGGTGATTATATGCGAACCTATTATTTGTTTTGGATAAAGGATGAATTTTATTATAATTATTTTAAAAATCCTAGTTCTTTATATAAAACACTTCAAAATTTATATGAAGGTAAACAGGATAGTTTATCTCTATCTTTATATATACAAATATGTGAGATTCATAAGATGGATGTTCTTACTTCTTATTTAGAAGGTATTTGTTATCGATATAGAAAAAATAGTTTTTTATTGGTTCATAAAAAATCAAAGGAAAAGACTTTTGTTATAGTAAGACCTTCTGTTATTATTTTAAAAAGTAATAAAAATATACCTTTGCTTTTTCGAAGACTTTCTTATTATTGTCCTCATTTATTTGTTTGTGATTTTTTTAATCATGATTATTTTTGGATTCAAAGGTAAATTTTTATAGCAGAAAATATCAATTGAAAACAAAAAACAAATGAAATAATCTTGCAATATTTTTTCTTTTTTAGTAATATATTGAATAGAGAGGAATGATAAAATGGGACCACTTTTATTCGATTTATTAAAAGTAATTATTGGACTTATTATTGGGCTTGTGGCAGGTTTTTTTCTTGCACGTGCTTATATGAAAAAATATATGAAGAAAAATCCACCAATTAATGAACAGATGATTCGTGCGATGATGACACAAATGGGAAGAACACCTAGTCAAAAACAGGTAAATCAAGTAATGAAAATGATGTCTAAAAATATGTAGACATCTTTTTTTGTATATATTTTTTTAAAATAAAGCATACTAATGATGAAAGGAAGATTTTATGGATATGATAGAAAAAATATACAAAGATAGTGAGATGAGTATTTATACTCTTCAAGATACTTTAAAGAAATTAGAGGGGAAAGATAATAAAATAACAACCCTTATTCAAAAAATAGAAGAAGAATATCATAATTATTTAGAAGAGAGCAAAGCAATTTTAGAAAATAATAATGTTCCAGTTCAAAGCTCTGGTGTATTTGCTAAAATGGGAGCAGATATGGGAATTATGAAAGAAGTGATCATGGATAATAGTGATTCTTCTATAGCAGATATGCTTATAAAAGGTATTACAATGGGAATCTTGGATTTAGAGAAAATGGTAGAAAATAAGAAAGAAAGTGTTGATAAAGAAACACTTAAAATGGCACATCGTTTTATTAAGTTTCAAAAAGAGAAAGTGGAGGAAGTAAAAAAGTTTCTATAAAATACTTTTTCATAAAAAAGAAATCTATTTTTTAAGATTTCTTTTTTTATATATTATATAACCTATAGCACCTAATGCACTTAAGATAAGTACGGTACTTCTTAGATAGTAGAATCTTGTTCCTATATTTATAGATCTAATATTTTTATTGTTTCTATTTCTATAATGGTTTGTATATCTTTCTTTATATGCATTATTTGCGATAGGACCAGTACAGTTTGTTTGTACAGTTTCTTTGCAACATGTTTCCCATTCATTTCTATTATAATGATGATAATTTCCTCTATGTGCATTTACTATAGTTGGAATACAAAGTAAAATTAGTAAAATCATTCCTAATCTTATTTTTTTCATAATCTTCTCCTTTTTCTTTATATTAACCTTTGTGTTTTTATTATACTACAAATTATTCTTATTCAAACATTTTTTTATAAATTTAAATACATATTTTTAACTCTTTTTTTCTTTTTTCATATACTTTTTTAGGAGTGATTCTATGAAACCTATTATTGGGATTGTTATGAGACCAGAGGTAAACCAAAATAGTAGAAATATTTTAGGTTTATATAAAGAAGTAAGTGAAGCTATTCTTTTATGTGGTGGGAATGTTCTTGCTATTATACCCCCACATTTAGAAAAATTAAATGCGGAGGAAAAGGAAAATTTATATCAAATTATAGATCTTTGTGATGGAATTATTTTAGAAGGGGGAGACGATTTTTACGATTATGATATGGTTATTTGTAAGTATGTATATGATAAAGATATACCTACACTTGGAATTTGTTTAGGTATGCAAATAATGGCCTGCCTTTTTGATGGAGAAATGTTATCTTTAAAGGATTCCTTTCATAATCAAAAGGGGATTTCTTATGTACATGATATCCATATTGTTTCTTCTTCTTTACTATATAAAATATTGGGAAAAGAAAAGGTTACTGTTAATAGTCGTCATAAGTGTTATATAAAAAAAACTTCTCTTTTTGTAAGTGCTTTTTACAATGATATTATAGAAGCTGTTGAAGATCCTTTTAAAAGATTTTTTGTAGGGGTACAGTATCACCCAGAAGATATGATTACATATGATACATTAGAAAGAAGTTTATTTGAAAATTTTCTTGCTGTTTGTAGGGGTGATTAGATGAAAGTAGAAGATGTTTTTCAAATAGTGGGAGGGGAACTTTTTTATCCTCATAATAAACTATTAAAAAAAATAAAAACAGATTCTAGAGAAATAAAAAAGGGAGATATTTTTGTTGCTTTAAAAGGAAAAAATCATGATGGAAATCAATATATAAGAGAAGCTTCTTTGAAAAAAGCAGGGCTTATTATTTGTGAAAAAAAACAAAATGTACATACTTCTATGATTGTAGTTGAAAATACATATCAGGCTTTATTGGATCTTGCTTCTTATTATAGAGACAAATTCCATCCTCTTTTTATTGCTATTACAGGAAGTATTGGAAAGACAACTACCAAAGAAATTTTGTATCATATTTTAAAAAGTAAATATACTGTTTTAAAAAGTCCTAAAAATTATAATAATCATATTGGAATTCCTCTTACTTTATTTGAACTTTGTGAAAAGGATGATGTTGCTATTGTAGAACTTGGTATGAATCATAAAGGAGAAATAGAAAAATTATCTAAACTTGTGAAACCTGATTTAGCGATTATTACAGCTATTGGAACTTCTCATATTGGTTATTTAAAAGGAAAAAGAAATATTTTTAAAGCAAAAATGGAAATTACCAAGGGAATGGAAGATGGGATTGTTTTGGTAAATGGAGATGATTCTTATTTACGTAAAATAAAAGGAAATATTTATTATGATGTAATAGATTGTGGGAAACATAGTACATATGGACTTGTTCCTTATCATATTCAAGAAACTTTTGATTCTCTTTCTTTTTATATTCAATATCAAAAAAGAGAATATCAAGTTCGTATGCCTATTACAGGATCTCATTTTATTTCTAATATTTTACTTGCGATTGAAGCTGCACTTCTTTTAAATGTGGATATGGATACTATTCTTTCTTCTTTGCAAACTTTTCAAATGGAAAAACAAAGAATGGAAGTAATTCCTTTACCAAATTATACTATTATAGATGATGTTTATAATGCAAGTTATGAATCTTTAAAGGCTCTTATTTCTTTTGTTTCTAAACAAAAAATTACTGCTTATTTTATTTTAGGGGATATATTAGAGCTTGGTTCTTATAGTCGTAAGTATCATAAAAAAATTGCTAAAATTCTTAGAAAAGTAAAAAAAGAAAAGGTTTTATTGGTTGGGAAAGAGACTAAGGTTATGAGGGGAAAAAACTTTTATCATTTTTCTTCTAATGAAGATGTTATTTCTTATTTAAAAAAAGAAGATTTAAATGGAAAAACAATTGTTTTGAAAGGATCAAGAGGGATGCATTTAGAACAAATTGTCCATTATTTGAAAGATACAAATTTAGGATTTTAAAATCCTTTTTCTTTTGGTATAATATAAGTGATTTGGAGGAAGTAAAATGGAGATGGGAAAGAGAAAAAACAATATAGAACTTCTTAGAATTTTTGCTATGTTTCTTATTATTACATTTCATTATGTTTATAAAAGTGGTTATGTGATGGAATCTTTTGGTATATCTTCCATTCTTGTTAAAACATTTTATTTCTTTGGAGAATTAGGTGTTAATCTTTTTATTTTTATTACTGGTTATTTTATGGTACAAAGTAAATATAAATTAAAAAAAGTCATTTATCTTATATTGGAAGTATATTTTTATTATTTTATTTGTTATTTTATTGCTATAAGGTTAGGTCTTAGTGTTTTCCAATTTCGTAATTTATTTCCTATTTTTTCTAATTATTATTGGTTTGCTTCTGCGTATATTTTACTTTATTTTTTATCTTTTTATTTAAATATATGTATTTCACATATGGATAAGAGAACTTATCAAAATTTGCTTTTTTTACTTCTTATGATTTTCTCTTTTATTCCTACTATTTTAGGTTTTTTTAAAAATACAACAGAGGGATTTTTCTATTATTCTAGGTTTATATGGTTTGTTATTTTATATTTGATAGGTGCTTATATTCGTATATATGGCATAAAAATATTAGAAAAGAAAAAGACAAGGGGTATAATTATTTTTGTAACTTTCTTCTTTATGGTTCTTTCTATTTTCCTTCTTTCTTTCTTTAAGCCTTTTTTTGCCCCTATTGGTACTACTGAAGAAGCTTATTTTTGGACACCTAACAATGTTTTGATGCTTTTGCTTAGTATTTGTATTTTTCTTTCTTTTTTACATTTAAAAATAAAAGATAATAAATGGATTTTTCGTATTGCTTCTACTACATTTGGAATATATTTAATACATGATGGAATATTGCAGGGATATATATGGCAAACTATTTTTCATTCTTCTACTTCTATTCATAGTAAATGGTTTATTTTATATATTTTGTTTTCTAGTGCTTTGATTTTTGTGGTAGGTGCTTTTATAGATTTTATTCGGCAGTTTATTTTTGAATATACAGTTTGTAAAGTTATGGAATCTAAATTAGCATATAAAATAGACAAAAAGATAAAGAATGTTTATTTTCAGTTGTTAGATAAAGTTTAGTATAGAAAGTTGGGATAAAATGAAGATCAAATATGAATTTATAAAAAAAGATAAAGATACAGAAGCTAGAATTGGAAGACTTATTACAAATCATGGAATTTGTGATACTCCTATGTTTATGCCTGTTGGGACATGTGCTACTGTAAAGACTCTTTCTCCTGAGGAAGTAAAGGAAGTAGGAAGTGGGGTAATTCTTTCTAATACCTATCATTTATGGTTAAGGCCTGGTGCTGATATAGTAGAAAAGGCAGGGGGGCTTCATTCTTTTATGCATTATGATGGTCCTATTTTGACAGATAGTGGAGGATTTCAAGTATTTTCTCTTGCTAAAAATAAGAAAAAAGATATTACAGAAGAAGGTGTTCATTTTAAGAGTCATATTGATGGGCAGAAGCTTTTTCTTACTCCTGAACTTTCTATTGAAATTCAAAATAAATTAGATAGTGATATTGCAATGAGTTTTGATGAATGTCCTCCTGCTAGTGCTAGTTATGATTATTTAAAAAATAGTATAGAAAGAACATTAAGGTGGGCTTCTAGAGGAAAAAAAGCACATAAAAATGCAAAACAATCTCTTTTTGGAATTGTTCAAGGTGGTGCTTATCAAGATTTACGAAAATATTCTGCTATTGAAACTGTTAAGCTTTCTTTTGATGGATATAGTATAGGTGGGGTTGCCAATGATGGAGAATCTAAGGAGGATATGTATGCTGCCATTGATTATTCTATTCCTTATTTACCAAAGGATAAACCAAGGTATTTAATGGGAGTGGGAGAACCTATTGATATATTAGAGGGCATACAAAGAGGAATTGATATGTTTGATTGTGTTCTTCCTACTCGTATTGCTAGACATGGAAATGCTTTTACGGAATATGGAAAAATTAATATTCGTAATTTAAAATATAAAGAAGATTTTACTCCTCTTTCTTTGCACTGTGATTGTTATACATGTAAGCATTATACAAAAAGCTATATTAGACATCTTATTGTAGCTTCTGAGTCTTTTGGTGCTAGACTTTTGTCTATTCATAATATTCGCTTTTTAATTCGCCTTACAGAAGATGCTAGAGATGCTATTTTAGAAGATAGATTTTTAAGTTTTAAAGAAGATTTTTTAAATCATTATATGAAAAAAGATAATACTAACCTTTAGGATTATCTTCTTTTTTATTGATACCTACCATACTTCCTATTGTTGTACTTCCTATAATGATACTATAAAATATAATGTTTTTTATATGAAAGGATTGAAAAAGGAGACTAGATAATAGAAAAAATAATGTAAAAATACCACCTAACTTGATTCCTTCTAACCAACCATTTTTGAAACTTTTTTTCCCACTTATAAATCCACCAATAAATAGGGATATTAAAAGAAAAATAAATTTAAAAATATTTGTACCTTTTGTTGAAAACACATTTATATAATTTAATAAAGTAATAATAAATATACTAATAAATAAAAATAGAAAGGAAAAACCTAAAGAAATTCCTAATTTTTTTAATTCATTCATGCAATCACCTAATATACTATATTTCTTTGTATAAAAAATTATACCTTTTTCCATAATGAAAATAGGTGATATTTATGTATGGAATTATTGTTTTAAAAACCTTTTTTATTTATTTTTTTATCGCTTTTATGTATCGTATTATGGGAAAAAAGGAGGTAGGGCAACTTAGTATTGTAGATCTTATTGTTTCTATTTTGATTGCTGAATTGGGTGCTCTTTCTATAGAAAATGTAGAAAGTTCTCTTCTTATTTCTATTATTCCTATCTTGGTGATTGTAAGTATTCAACTTGTAATTGGTTATTTGTCTTTAAAAAGCGCTTCTCTTCGAAATGTAATAGATGGGAAACCGGCTGTTATTATTAAAGATGGGAAGTTAAATTTTAAGGAAATGACCCATTTAAGATATAGTTTAGATGACCTTATTAGTCAACTTCGTGAACAAGGGATTCAAAGTATTGAGGATGTTACTTATGCAGTACTTGAGAATAATGGCAAACTTTCTGTTTTTCAAAAAACAAAAGACTATCCACTTCCTATTATACTAGATGGTAAAATTGATGAAAATGTTTTAAGAGAAATAGGAAAAGATACTGTTTGGTTATATAAACTTCTTAAAAATCGAAATATTACTCTTTCTGATGTTTTTTATGCCTTTTATACCAAAGAAAAAACATTTATTATTACTAAAAGTGATCTTTTATAGATAAAATTTGTTAGGTGTCATAAGATTGTAAATGATACTATAAGACTTAGTCAAAATTCTTCTA
This sequence comes from uncultured Erysipelotrichaceae bacterium, assembly GCA_951801995.1. Classification (GTDB taxonomy): domain Bacteria; phylum Bacillota_I; class Bacilli_A; order RF39; family UBA660; genus RUG12867. Next base: position 10,245 of record CATOOY010000025.1, on the reverse strand, counting down.
CTATAGTAGATTGGAGAAATGATATAGAAAAAGCCGAAAATCGTAGGATAATGGCACAGCAACAACTAGATGAGATTATTTTGCAAATGAAAGTACAATTACAAGAGCAAAATAAAATAGATACACCTGTTTTAAAATAGATATGATTTCATATCTTTTTTTGTTTTTCTAAGTAAAATATGATACAATAAAAAAGTAAAGAGTAGTGTCTTAAAGGAGATATTTATGAAACAGAAAAAAGAACTGATTCGAAATACGATTATTATCGCTATTGGAAGATGTAGTACACAAGTAATTACTTTTTTATTGCTCCCTTTATATACTTCTATTTTGTCTACAAAAGAGTATGGGGAATATGATTTATTAAATACTATTTCTATTTTTGCTATTCCTTTTATTACACTTCTTATGGAAGAGGCGATGTTTCGCTTTTTAATAGATGTAAAAAATAGAGAAGAAAAGAAAAGGGTTATTAGTCAATCTGTCTTGTTTTCTATTTTTAGTATGATTTTTTATTCTTTCTTAATTTTGGTTATTGGAAAAATCATGCATTATCCTTATATCATTTACCTTATTTTTTATATTGGTGCTAGTATATTATCAGGCATTGCTGGTTCTATTTGTAGGGGACAGGGGAAATACAAAATATATTCTCTTTTCAATTTTTTATCTAGTTTTTTGGTTGTTTTGCTGAATATTATTTTTATTGCTTTTATTCGTATTGGGATAAAAGGCCTTTTTCTTTCCTATATTTTAGGAAATACGATTGTTTCTATATGGATTCTTTATTTGCTTAAGATTCCTAGATATATCTCTTTTAAAAATTTGGATAAAAGTTTGATGAAAGATATGCTTAGATATTCGATACCACTGGTACCTAATAGTGTATCTTGGGCTATTATTAATTTGTCAGATCGTCTTTTAATTACTTATTTTTTAGGATTGGGTGTGAATGGTATTTATTCTATTGCCAATAAGTTTCCTACTATTATTAATACTTTTTATAATTTTTTTTATATGGCTTGGAAAGAAACAGCTTCTAAAATGGTAAAAGAAGAAAATAAAGATGAATTTTATAATAATATTTATATTCATTTGAAACACTTTTTAGTAGCTGTAAGTCTTATTTTAATAGGTGTTTTACCATTTGTTTTCCCTTTTTTAATCAAAAAGTCTTATGCTGATGCTTATATTTATATTCCACCCCTTATTCTTTCTATTTATTTTTCTAATTTGTCTAGTTTTTATGGTGGTATATTTGCTGCTTATAAAGATACTAAAATTATGGGTAGTAGTACTATATGGGGGGCTTTTATTAATTTAGGAGTCAATATACTTCTTATTCAATTTATTGGTGTATGGGCCGCCGTTGTTTCTACTTTTGTTTCTATTTTTATTATTTATTTATTTCGTAGTTTTAAGATCAAAAAATATGTTACTTTAGAAAAAGATGATTATCGTTTCTGCCATATTTTTGCTTTTTCTATTATTCTAATGTGCTATTATGCAGAAGAAAAGTTCCTTTTTATGATAGGGTTTATGATTGTCATTTGCTATTCTATGTATATTAACCAAAGTTTTATTAAAGTTTTTTTACGAAAAATGAAAATTATTTCATAAGAGGAAAAGGTATTGTATATCCTGAAAGTCTATATTATAATATAGTAGGTGAAAGACATGAAGTTTATTAAAAAAAATTATGGAATTTTTATAGGTGTTTTTTTCTTACTTTGTTTTTGTTTCTATATTAGTAAAGATGCACAGAAAGTAAGAATGTATGAAAAAAATATACCTTTTCATCGTTCTTATGTAAATATACAAATTTATACAAAAGATATAAAAATAGGAAAAGAAGTAATAGAAAAACTTGAGAAACTTTATACGCATTATAATAGTCTTATTACAAGAAAAGATAACAAGGCAAAAGGTATTTTTTATATAGAAAATAATACAAAAAAAGTAAAGCAATTAGAGATTTCCTCTGATTTATATACTCTATTAGAACTTGCACAAACATGGGAAGAAAAAAGTGCAGAGAAAATAAATATTTCTTCTTTTCCATTACAAGATATATGGAATCATAACATTGAAAAAGAAAATATAGTAACAGAAGAAGAAACCCAAAAAGAAAAAAACAATATTTCATTATTAAAACTTTTAGGAAATAATAAAATTTTAAATAACCATGTATCTATTAATTTGGATGGAATTATAAATGGATATGTATCTTTAAAGGCACAAGATATTTTAAATAAATATGGTATTTCTACTTATTTAATTAATACGGATGGTGTTATTTTATCTGGTAAATCTTATGATAAAAAATATAAAATTGTATTAGAAGATACTTTTTCCCATGATTATTATCATTTTTTACAAATAGAGAATATAGCTGTTTCTACTAAAGGAATAGGGGAGAAAGCTTTTCTTCAAAATGAAACAATTTATCATAATAGGATTGATCCTAGTACAGGAAAGCCTTCTTCTTATCATAGAGGTGTTAGTGTCATTACTCAGGATCCCCTTTTGGCTGATTTTCTTTCTCTTGTTTTATTTCATATGAGTATAGAAGAGGGAAAAAAATATATTAAAGCTTATCAAGGTGTAGAAGTTATTTGGTATTCTTCTGATAAAAAAATTACTTCTACAAAGGGGGCTTTTAAGTATAATCTTGTTACACATTAATATTATAAGGATGTGATTTATGAAAAAGATAGTTTGCTATTCTTTTATTGGATTATTGATAGATCAGATTTTAAAAATAATAGTTGAATCTTTTTTATCTTTACAAGAAAATATGATTATAATCAAAAACTTTTTTACCATTACTTATGTAAGAAATTATGGTGCTGCTTTTAGTTTATTAGATGGAAATCGTATTTTGTTTATTTTGCTTGCTTTTTTAGCTATCTTTGCTTTTTATATACTTTTTATAAAAAATAAGAATTTGTGTATCTTTGAAGTAATTCTATATTCTTTTTTATTAAGTGGTATTTTGGGTAATCTTTTGGATCGTATTTTTAGAGGATATGTGGTTGATTATTTATCTTTTACTTTTTTTGATTATTCTTTTCCTGTTTTTAATTTTGCTGATATTTGTATTGTAATTGCAACTAGTAGTATTTTATTTTTTATGTGGAAGGAGGAATATCATGGAAGAAATACATGTAAATCAAAAGGAAAAAAGAATTGATACTTTTTTGATGAAAGAACTTTCTTATAGTCGCTCTTTTATCCAACATATGATAGAAGAAGGTTTTATTTTGGTAAATGGAAAGAAGATAAAAAATAGTGCTTCTTTAAAGGAAGGGGATACTATATTTATTACGCCATATGAAAAGGAAATAGATATAAAACCGGAAAATATTCCTCTTTCTATTGTGTATGAAGATGAAGATGTTCTTGTTGTCAATAAGGAAAATGGAATGGTTGTACATCCAGCACCTGGTCATTACTCTCATACACTTGTGAATGCTCTTATGTATCATTCTAAAAGTCTTAGTTCTATAAATGGGGATTTTAGACCTGGTATTGTGCATAGAATTGATGCGAATACAACAGGACTTTTGCTTGTGGCAAAAAATAATAAGGCACATGAGATTTTGGCAAAAGAGTTAGAAGAAAAGAAAACATATCGTGTGTATCTTGCTCTTGTACATGGTGTTATTTTGCATGATACAGGAACTGTGGATGCCCCAATTGGAAGAGATGTGAAAGATAGAAAAAGGATGTGTGTGACAAGTTTCAATAGTAAACATGCTATTACACATTTTAAAGTACTGGAAAGATATAAAAATGCTAGTTTACTAGAACTTCACCTAGAGACTGGAAGAACACATCAAATTCGTGTACATATGCAATATATAGGACATCCTGTAGTGAATGATCCTATTTATGGAAAGAAAAAATTAATCGATGATACAGGGCAGTGCTTACATGCAAAAAAGATTGGTTTTATTCATCCTACTACTTCACAGTATATGGAATTTAGTTGTGCACTTCCTTCTTGTTTTACGAAAATACAAAATATCTATAAAGAGGAAAAATAATAGATTTTATTTGAAAATAACAACCTAATTTCCTTTTTTTATCCTATTCTCATTTTTTTTGTTTTGTGTTATAATAATTAGCGAGGGTGATTTTATGAGCGAAATCGTAATGAGCAAAACAGATGAACTTGTTATGAAACTTCTTCATTATTTTATCATTGAAGAAGGTTATACTCCTATTATTTTACATGGTGTTCAAAACGAAATTTGGCTTGAAAATCTAGGAGAAGAGTATAAAATTGTTCGTATTGTTTCTAATTATATTCATAATGATGAACAGTTTACTTATGATTTATTTAAAACCAACCATGTTATGAAAAAGATTAAGAGAAAAACTTTTTCTTTTGATATGAATGCTTTAAGTATATTTGTTAATTTAGGAGAGAATGTAAAAAAGATTAAAGAAGAAAATCATTTTCATAAAATTTCTTGTGTAGAACTTACTAAAATAGATGATTTAAGTGCAAATACACTTTTAAAAGAAAAGTTTCCTTCTATTATAAAAGAAAATAATTTTAAAGAAAAAGGCGCTGAACTTTTTATGAAGCTTACAATGGATATTAATGCCAAAAGTGAAAAAGAAGCTGCTAAAAATGAGGCTGTTTTTTCTAAGAAGAAAGCAATTGTTACTTATATATTACTTGCTATTCATTTTTTTCTTTTCTTTCTTGGACATATTAATATAGATATATTAGAGAATATTATTTTGGTAGGAAAAGAAAATATAGGTACAGAGTATTATCGTATTTTTACAAATATTTTTGCACATTATAGCGTTTGGCATTTCCTTTTTAACTGTTATGCGTTATATGTAATTGGTTCTGAATTAGAGAGTTTAATTGGTAAAATAAAGTTTTTCATTATTTATTTAGTAAGTGGTATAGCTGGTAGTCTTTTATCTATGGCATTTTTAGGAGATATGGAACTTGCTTTAGGAGCAACTGGCTCTATTTTTGGTATTTTGGGTTCTATTCTCTATTTTGGATATTATTATCGTGTTTATTTAGCTACAATTGTAAGATCACAAATTATTCCACTTATTTTAGTAAATTTATTTTTAAGTATATTAGTACCAGAAATGGGATTTGCTGCTGAAGTAGGAGGATTGGTAGCAGGGGTATTTACTACTATGGCTCTTGGTATCCAATATAAAACTACTACTTTTGAAAAAATAAATGGTTGTATTGTACTTTTTATTTATCTTGTATTTCTTGGCTTCTTAGCTTTTATAGGCATTTAATATGAAAGAAAATTATCAGCGCAAAATGGAAGGGATACTTAAAAATCTTCCTAAGGAAAGAATTCCTACACTTCTTTTACATAGTTGTTGTGCTCCTTGTTCTTCTTATGTGCTGGATGTGTTATCTTCTTATTTTGCTATTACCATTTATTATTATAATCCTAATATTTATCCTAAAGAGGAATTTACAAAGCGTTTTCTAGAAGAAAAGAGATTTATAAAAGAAGCAAATTTTCCCAATTCTATTACTGTTATAGAAGGAACTTATGAAAATGATTTTTTTGAAGAGACTATTGATTCTTATCGTCATTTAGGGGAAGGAAGTAAACGCTGTTTTGCTTGTTATCAGCTTCGTTTAGAGAAAACTGCTAAGTTAGCTTTAGAGAATGGTTTTGATTATTTTACTACTACACTTTCTATTAGTCCTTATAAAAATAGTGATAAAATAAATGAAATAGGAAAAGAACTTTCTGAAAAATATGGTGTTTCTTATCTGTATGCAGATTTTAAAAAGAAGGATGGTTATAAAAAAAGTATTGCTTTTTCTTCTTTATATCACTTATATAGGCAAGATTATTGTGGATGTATTTATTCTAAGAGGGAAGCATTAGAAAGAAGGAAAAAGAATGAAAAATATACAAATATATAAAAAAGGATTTTTAATTGGAATGAGTGCTGTGCTTCTTTCAAATGTTACTGGTTGTTCTTCTATAGAGGTAGTGGATACTAAAACAGAAACAGTTTCAGAAGACCCCGAGTGGGTAACAAAGCGTATGTATGAAGAAGATGAAAAAGAATTTACAAAAGAGGAAATAGAAAAAGCTGCTTTGGATGCATTTGAAATGTGGTCTACTGATATTGAAAATAATTTTCAGTCATTCAATAATTCAGCAGTAGTAGAAAGTGCTAAAGATAAAATAGCAAATACTTTTATTCAGATGACAGATTTTTTATTTTATGGAGATTCTATAGAATATGGGGATGGGAAAACAGTATCACTTGAACAGTTAGGTGAGGAAGCTGTAGAAAAAATGAGACTTATTTATAGTATTGTTGATTCAAAAATTGAATCCTATTGGCCTAATTATAAAGAAGAGATTGAAGAAAAAAGAAAACTTGCTGTAGGATATATTTCTGATAAGGCAAATTCTTTGAAACTATATTTATTAGATAAAGTAAGTGAACATATGTCAGAAGAAGATTATGAACGAAATGGAGTTTACTGGCAAATGTTTAAAGAACAAGCAAAAGAAGATTTTGAGGATGGGAAGGATCTATTAAAAGATTTGCTAAATAAAGGAATAGACTTTGCTGATGAAAAATATCAAGATTTTAAAGCAGAACATGAGCAAGGATATCATAAATAAAAAAGGAATATTTAAATTCTTCTTTGTTATAAAAAAATGTAGAACACTTTTTTGTATCTACATTTTTTATATTTATTCCGTTTTTTATATTTTTCTATATAATCCGATTGCTATTCCTAGAATAGTTGCATTGGGTAGAATAATGGGATCCATTGTGTCATTTTCTGGTTGTAAGCGAATGTGATCTTTTTCTTTATAAAAAGTTTTTAAGGTTACTTCATTTTCATCTGTCATAGCAACTACTATTTGACCATTTCGTGCTGTGTTTTTTCTTTCGACTATTATAATGTCATCATTTAATATACCAGCATTTATCATACTTGTTCCACTTACATGTAATGTAAAAACTTCTTTTTGTTTTGGGATTAGATAACTTGGTAGTGAGAAAAATTCATCTGGTTTTTCAATTGCTTCAATAGGACTTCCTGCTGTTATTTCTCCTAATAAAGGTACTTTTGTAATTTCTTCATTTTTAGTAGCATATTCATTTTCTACTAAGAGTTCAATGGCTCTATTTTTAGAACCATCTTTTTTTATGATTCCTTTGCGTTCTAGATTTGCAAGATGGGCATGTATTGTTGCAGGGGATGAGACACCGAGTGCTTTTCCGATTTCTCTTACTGTAGGTGGGAAACCATGAGATACAATATATTCTTTCATATAATTTAAGATTTCATCTTGTCTTTTTGTTAATTTTTCCAATTTGTAATACCTCCTTTACATTCTGCATACATAATATCATATCTTTTATTAAAAGTCAAACGAATGTTTGCAAAATGGCTTGACACGAATATTTGTTCGTGATAAAATAAACTTAATGAAGGAGGAATATACATGAAAGAAATATTGAAAAGTAAAGTAATGCTAGCATTTATAGGGATGCTTCTTGGCTTTTTCTATTTGAATGCTAGAGATATTCAAAAGATGGAGGTGAGTGATTCTTTAGAAGAAAATGTCTATATAGCAATGAATGCTTAATAGTTTTTTATTTACAGCTTTGGTTTTTTTCTCTTTGAAAATATGTTATAATAAATATATAAGATAAGGTGATAGAATGGATAAAAGAATCATAGCAAATATAAAAACATTGGGGATTGATATGATCCACGAAGCAGAAAGTGGGCATCCTGGGATTGTTCTTGGTGCAGCTCCTATTTTGTATACACTTTTTTCTAGGCATATGTGCATAAATAAGGATGATGCTTCTTGGATGAACCGAGATCGTTTTATTTTATCTGCTGGCCATGGTTCTGCTTTATTGTATGCTACTTTCTATATGGCAGGTCTTGGATATTCTTTAGAGGATTTGAAATGTTTTAGGCAAATAAATGCAAAAACAGCAGGTCACCCTGAATATGGTGTTTCTCCTTTTGTAGAAGCTACTACAGGGCCTCTTGGACAAGGAATTGCAATGGCAACAGGCATGGCTCTTGGTGGTAAAATACTTGGTGAAAGGTATCAAACAAGTGATAACACAAAACTATTTGATTATTATGTTTATGTTTTATGTGGGGATGGGGACTTGATGGAAGGAATCAGTGCAGAGGCTATGTCTTTTGCAGGAACCCATCAACTAGATAATTTAATTGTGCTGTATGATTCAAATCAGATTAGTTTAGATGGAAAAACGCATACTACTTTTACAGAAAATGTTTTGCAAAGGTGTGCAGCTTGTAACTGGCATACTATAGAAGTCGACGGAGAAGATATAGACGCAATTGATTTGGCTATTCAGGAGGCAAAAACAGTAAATAAACCTACCATTATTCAATGTAATACTACTATTGGAAAAGGAAGTTTTTTGGAAGGAAAAAATACAGTTCATGGCAAACCTCTTAGTATAGAGGATATTGCAAACATAAAACAGTTACATTCTATTTTAGATGAACCTTTTTATGTTGATTTTGAAGCCAAACAAACTTTTACAGATATAATTTATAAGAGAAGCTTGCATAAATATCAAAAATTTACAGATATTTATCATCAATTTATTTTAGAAAATCCAGAACGAGAGATAGAATTGACATCTTTTATGCACAATCAGGAAATATCTATAGATGAGATTGATTTTTCTTTTCCTACAGAAGAGGAGTCAACGAGAGTTAGCAATGGCAAAGTTATGAATGAAATTGCAAAAATGAGTCCCTTTTTTTTAGGAGGAAGTGCAGATTTAAGTAGTTCTACTATGACGTATTTAAAAGACATGGGTGATATTTCTTGCCATTCTTATTTAGGGAAAAACATTTGGTTTGGAGTAAGAGAACATGCTATGGGGGCTATTTTGAATGGACTTGCCCTTACAAATTTTAAAGTATTTGGTTCCACTTTTTTAGTTTTTTCTGATTATTTACGTCCTGCTATTCGTTTGTCAGCTCTTATGCATCTATCTATTTTTTATATTTTTACACATGATTCTATTGAAGTAGGGGAAGATGGACCTACCCATGAACCAATAGAGCAACTTGCTTCTTTACGAGCCATTCCTAATACATTGGTATTTAGACCTTGTGATACAAGAGAAATTATAGGTTCATGGAAATATGCCTTGAAAAAGAAATGTCCTTCTATATTTGCTCTTTCAAGGGGAAATGTTCCTCTTCTTTCTTCTAGTGATATTGATAAAGTTTCACTTGGTGCTTATGTGGTACGAAAAGAAAAGCAAAATTTATCTGGGACCATTGTAGCAAGTGGTACAGAGGTTTCAAAAGCAATAAAAGTTGCCGAGATGCTTGAAAGAGAAAATAATTTATTTTTTCGCGTTGTTAGTATGCCTTGTTTAAATATATTTAAGAATATGAGTAAGTCTTATCAACAGGAAGTTTTGGGTGATACTACTATATTTGTAATGGAAGCTGGATCTTCTTGTGGTTTAGAAGGAATCTCTACATCAACAAAGACACTTCTTACTATTGATACTTTTGGGCGAAGTGGAAAGAAACAGGATGTTATGAAAGCACTTGCTTTTACAGAAGAACAGCTAAAAAGGAGAATTTTAGATGTATATGGGGTGAAACATGAAAAATAAGGGATTTACTTTGATTGAATTGATTGCTATAATTACTATTTTGTCACTTGTAGCTATTATAGTTACACCTACTGTTCTTGATTCTTTGCAGGAAAGTAAAGAAAAATCTTATGTGGAACAGACAAAAATCTTAGAAAGAACAGCTGAAAAATGGTCTATTCAAAATGCGAGTTTACTAAGTGAAACAAGTGATTATTATTTATCTATTACAACACTTGTAGAAGAAGACTATTTAGAGGCTTCTGATATATTGGATCCTAGGGATCATTCTAAGATGAATGGGTGCATTGTTATTCATTATGATGATGCTCATTCTCAGTTTGATTTTAATTATTCTGAAAATTCATGTACTAATTTATCAAACTAGTGTTCTATTTCTTTTTTTACAACATATTTTATAGTATACTCATTTGGAGTATAAGAGAGCTTACAGGATTGTGATATGAACCCCGTTTCTTGGACATAGGAAACGAGGTTTTTATATGAGTAAATTAAGTTATGAAGATAAAATAAATATTTATAATGAAAAGAAAAAAGGAATATCTATTACAAAGTTGTCAAAAA
>CATOOY010000024.1 GCA_951801995.1 uncultured Erysipelotrichaceae bacterium | reverse complement strand
AATCCATCAATGCAGTTTTTGTTGATTTGTAAGTTTTTTTGTGATAATATAGGCATGGTGAAATTATGAGAAATATAAAATTAATAATCGAGTATGATGGAAAATCATTTAATGGTTGGCAAAAACAACCTAAAATCAATGGTTTGAACATATTTTGATTTTATTTCAAAGTAGTTCAAACCATTGTTATATCTATATTTTTAATTTTCAATATATTTTCAAATAAATACAAATATTTTTAAAATTATTTCGCAAGGCTGTAACGGTGGCTGTAACAATAGACGATTAAAAGTCTACTGTTAAGCCATTTTCCTTTAAGTAGTTGTAAGATAAATCAAGGTGTTCTTTTTTAAACTTGTCAAAAACTTCACAATATACATTTAGTGTAGTTGAAACATTTGCGTGTCCCATTATCTTTGCTAATACAGATGCAGGCATTCCCGATTCAATGCATCTTGTTGCAAAAGTATGACGAAGCATATGCTGATGGACATCATAACCTTTTCCAATATTATGTTCTTGGCAAAAATATTTAAACATCATATTAACAGTATCTGTACTTATACATTCTTTATTTGAATTACAAAATAAAAGATTATAATCATTTGCTATATAATATTCAGAGAATAAGTATTCTTTAAGGATATTTTCAACATTAGAATCCATCATTATATCTCTAATTCCATTTACTGTTTTAGTATAAGATCCAATTGTTGCTCTATCATCAAATGTACGAGTAATAGTTCTTCTTATATGAATTATTTTATTTTCAAAATCAATGTCATTAATGTCTAAAGCATTTATTTCGCCCATTCTCATACCAGTAAACAAACTTATAAAAATTTGATATTTATATCTAAATTTATTTGCATTTTGAAGTTCTGTTATAAGTTGCTTTTGTTCATCAATCGTAAATGCAGATACAGTTTTAGATTTATTTTTATATTTTTTAGATAAAGGTATTTCAAACTCTAATTGATCATCTAAAAAGTTATAACGCAAAATATTTCTTCTAACTGCTATTTTAAAAGTATTATTAACTATTCCATATATTTTAGCAATAACAGAATCTGAATATTTTGTAATATATACAAGGAAATCCTTTAAATCTTTTTCTGTTATCTTTTGAAGTTCCATATTAGCAATATAGTGAGTTGATATATTCTTTAATGTATGTAATTTACGAGAGTAGGAACTTTCTTTTAATTTGTTCATTTTATAGGCAGTATCAATAAATTCCTTTGCAATATCATAAAATGTAACTTTTGATTTATCTACATAAGTATCTGTATTTAATTCAGTAATAATCTTCTCTAATTTATTTTTTACTTCTTGTCTAGTTTTACCATATATTGTCTTTCTTTTTCTTTTTCCATTTTTATCATACATTTCAATAGTGTATTCAGTAACCCATACAGTTTTTCCTTTAATTTCTCTTTTGAATATAGTACCTTCGCCATTTCCACGCTTTTTAGCTGTACCCATAATAAAAAACCTCCATTTTTCTTTGAATATCACTTGAAAAATGAAGGCTTTTTGTATATAATACAAAAGTAATCACTTTTCGAAGTGGTTGCATCCTCGGATAATGTGTGTCGTGTCGCAAACAAACAACACATTATCCTTTTTTATCTATTATCTAATAATACTTGATTATCAAATACAAAATATATCATAGTTAAATCTTGATCGTATTCTGCATAAAAATTTGCTCTTATCATAGCACCAAAACTATTTTGTGAATCTACTGATCCACTAACTACATATCGACTATATTCTTCATTATAACCATATTTTTGATTAGAAAATTTAGCCGTACTTGGAGCTTTTAAATTATCTTTTACAATTTTTTCTGTATAAATATATGCATTTGAAGAATTTTCAGTAATTCTTTTTTGGCGTTCTTTTTTTGCTTTTTCTTCAGCTTGTTTCTTTTCTTTTTCCTCTCGAGCAATTCGCTCCTCTTCAGTTTCTGTTTTTTCTTCTGCAATGATATTTTTTTCTATATCATTAGAAGAAGTTATAATTTCTTTAGGTGCAAATACATCAGTTATTAAACCATAAATGATTGCAATTGCTATCAACCAAAAATACCATTTTTTAATAATACATTTAGGATTTGATTTAATATCTTCAATTTGCTTTATAAAATAATCTTTCATAAAAACTCCTTTCTATTTAAAAGCACTTTGATTTTCTGCTCTTATAACTTTACCAAAAAATTCTAAATCTTTTGTTTTTTCAATTGGATAATAGGGATTCATTGCTTGTAACTCAAATCCATCTTTTGCTTTAGTAACTTTTCTAATCATATAAATATTATTAGTTAATATTAAACAAGTTTGACCAGATTCATACTTAAAATCAGCCGATATAATTGCTATATCTCCAATACCTAATAAAGGTAACATTGAATTATCTTTTATTTGTAATGCAAAAGTATTATTAGGCAATAATTCATTTATGGTTATGTTTTTTATAAAAAACTGATTAAAAGAGATTTTTAAATTTTCCTTAAAATCTGATAATAAAGGAATAGAAGTTGAAGATTGCTCTTTAGGATATTCATCTTCTATACACATTAAATAAGAAGGAGATACCTTAAATAAGTTAGAAAGAATTTCAATAGAACTTCTTTTCATATTCTGTACTTCGCCTTTTTCATATTTACGAATTGCAGCCTTTTGAACACCAATATATTTACCCAATTCTTCTTGAGTTAAGCCATTTGCAATTCTTAATTGTTTTATTCGTTCTCCCATATTCATATAATACACCTCCAATAAGTGTCTTAATATTATCACATTTTAGACATTTTTACAAGTATTTTTAAAAAAGTGTCTTAAAAATTTAAAAATTTTCAAAAAAAATATTGACAATATAAAATAGTTGTTATATTATGTGAGTGTCTTAAAAAGATACTAAACGAAAGGAGGAAAAAAAGTGAATATAAACAAACTAAAATCAAAAATGGCTTTAAATGGAGATAACGGAGGAGATTTAGCAGAATACTTAAAAATATCAAGAACTACATTATCTGCAAAAATGAATGAAACAAATGGAGCAGAATTTACACAAAATGAAATTTGCAAAATAAAAGAAAAATATTCACTAACTAGTAGTGAAGTAGACGAAATTTTTTTTGATTCAAAAGTGTCTTAAAAAGATACTGAACAAGAGGAGGAAAAATGAAAGGTATAAAAAATAAAATTGCGACACGACACACAAAAAAGAAGGAGGAAGATTAAATGGAATTACAAGATAATATATTTTATACTCCAACACAATTTGCTGAATTAAGAAATTGTAGCGTACCAACAGCACTAAGCATTTATAATTCGCAGGACTTTCCAAGTGAAAATTTTGGAAAAGAAAAAGTAGCATTAGGAAGTGCAATAAGAGAATGGTACAAAAAGAAAAGAATAAAGGGGGAAGAATAGTGAAAATTAACAAGAAAAAATTTATTATAAGAATTTTAGAATTATTAATTATCATAGCAACAATTATATTAACACCAATTGCAATAAAATATGCAACTGCAGTAAGAGGATATGAAGCAGTAGGAGGAGAATATTTTATTCCATTATTAGGTTTAGTAATCATAATGATTATAGAAACAATTTACGAAGAAAGCAAACAACAGAAATGAATATTAGAGTTTATGTGAAAAGTTTATTTATCATATATAGATACAACAATATGCTAACTACATTAAGACATATGAAAAATAATTTGAAACTTTTGGAAGGAGGGAATTAATATGGGATATCAAAAAATTAAAGATCTTATTTCAGATATAGACGAATTTCATAATGAAGCTGAATTAAGAGAAATTTTACAACAAATTTTATTCATCTGTGAAGATAACTTAAAAAAAGAACCATCTACCAGCAACCAAACTGAAAAATAGATGATTCGTAAAAATATTTATATAAATACTTTCTATTTATATTTTAACATAGAAAGTTAGAAAGGACAAGAAAAAATGGAAAATTTAAAAATTAGAAAAGGAAAGACATATACATATGAAGAATTAAAAGAAATTTACAACAATGCAATGATGAAAACTATGGATAAACCAGCAGGAGATAATCATAAAGATGATGCAAAATTCCAACTTACAATGATGCTAAGTGGAATGGTTATTTTACATACAATGGAAGGTAATATGTTTGAAAAGGAGGAACAAGAAGATGAGTAATTTATACCAATTAACAAACAACTATGAAACTGTACTTAATATGTTATATAACGAAGAAGTAGATGAACAAATGATACTTGATACATTAGAAGGTATTGAGGGAGAAATTGAAGATAAAGCAGATGGATATGCAAAAATTATAAAAGAACTAGAAGCAAAGAAAAACGCTAGAAAAGAAGAAGCAAAAAGACTAACAGAAAGTGCAAAAGTATTTGAAAATAGAGTAAATACTTTAAAACAAAACTTATTTAACGCAATGAAATCTACAGGAAAAACAAAATTTGCAACAGACTTATTTACATTTAATATAGCAAAAAATGGTGGAAAGCAACCGCTTACTATTGACGGAGATGTACCTGAAGAATATACCAAAACAGTTATTGAAAATGACACAGAAAAAATAAGAGCCGATTTAGAGGCAGGAAAAGAATTACCTTTTGCACATTTAGAGCCAAGAGGAGAAAGTTTGAGGATTAAATAATGGAAGCAATAAGTAAAGCAATGGAAATGATGCAAAAAGCAATGAAAGAAGAATATGGGGAAGATGCGAAGCTAGAAGATGGAGACAGTATTACAGGAGTATTTAATGATGGAGTAATGACAATGAGTTTGGAAAATGGAGAATTAAAACTTGATATAAAAGCAGGAACACCATATAAATTTGATTTCAATTTAAATTTAGTAGAGAAGGGAGAAGAATAATGGGAATACCAGTATTAATTTTAGGCGAATCAGGTTCAGGAAAAAGTTGCAGTTTAAGAAATTTTGAAAAGGAAGATGTTGCAATTTACAATGTAGCAGGTAAACCACTACCTTTTAAAAAGCAACTAAATAAAGCAGACAATGTTACATATACACAGATAAAATCAAATATACAAAAAGGAAATTTTAAAACTTATGTAATAGACGATTCACAATATTTAATGGCCTTTGAAAGTTTTGAACACGCAAAAGAAGTAGGTTATGGCAAATTTACTAATATGGCTTTAAATTTTAAAGATTTAATTGATTTCATTATTAAAAGAACACCTAATGATTGTATTGTATATATGTTACATCACACAGAGTTAGCAGATAACGGAAAACTAAAAGCAAAAACTTTAGGGAAAATGCTTGATAATCAACTTACTGTAGAAGGATTATTTTCAATAGTTTTACTTTGTCAAGTAGAAGGAAGCGAACATTTCTTTATTACAAATTCTGATGGAACTAATCCAGCTAAAAGCCCTATGGATATGTTTGAACATAAAATTGATAATGATTTAAAAATGGTAGATCAAACAATTAGAGAATATTATGAGTTGACTAAAAAGGAGGAAAACAAAAATGAGCCTTCAAAGAAAAATTGAAAGAAATCAATTAAAAAAACAATGGAAAGACCATAACAAAGGTGTGGCCAAAAGATATAGATCAGACTTTAGAGGATTTTGGAAATGGTTTCAAAAAAAGAAAAGAGGTGAGAAATAATGAATTTTAATACATTAGAAATTATAGGATTAGCATTCTTATCAGGACTTAATATAGCAGAAATAGCAGAAGATGTAATGAATGAAGAAGAAACAGAAAAAAAAGAATGTGAAGGAAAACATTGTAAAACTGAACAAGAAGATATCAAAACAAAAATTGAAGATAAAATTGGGAAAGTAGAAGTACATAAAATAACATCAGTAAAAGATTTAGATCAAGTAATAAATAATATTAAAAAAATTATGGGAGGTAACTAATTATGGAAAAACCAGCAGGATATGATGAAGCACAAAGCTTCGGAGAATTTGAAACATTACCAGCAGGAGGATATAAATGCTTAATTAAAAAAGTAGTTTGTGAAAAAACACAAGCAGGGAAAGAATTTCTAAAAATAGAATTTGACATTGCAGAAGGAGAATACAAAGATTATTATCAAAAGAAATTTGATAATGATACTAGATCTCCTGAAGAAAGAAAGTGGAGTGGTATTTGGACAGTATTTACTGAAGGATATAATCCAGGAACAACAAATCCAAAATTTAAAGGTCTTATAACTTCAGTAGAAGCATCAAATACAAATTTCAAATTTGATTTTGATGAACAAAAATTAGTTAATAAAAAAATAGGTTTAGTCTTTAGAGAAGAAGAATTTTTAGGTACAGATGGATTACCACATACAGCAGTAAAGCCTTTTTTTGCAGTATCTTATGACAAAGCTGAAGAAGCAAAAATACCAAATAAAAAAGTGTTGAGTGACAATCAATATGATCAAGCATTTGATGCAACAGCATCTGCTGCAGATAATGATGACCTTCCTTTTTAGGAGGTAAATTATGAGTTTGATCAGAGAAGTTAAAGAAAGAGCAAATATAGTAAAAGTAGCAGAACTTTATGGATTAAAACTGAATAGGGCATATAAATGTGTATGCCCATTCCATAAAGAAAAAACAGCTAGTCTTTCAATATCACCACAAAAACAAATATGGAAATGCTTTGGATGTGGAAAAGGTGGCGACTCAATTTCTCTTGTATCAGAATTGTTAAATATAAATGCTTTAGAAGCAGCGAAAAGTATAAACTACACTTTAGGATTAGGATTAGATCCAAATCAAAGAAGTAATTATTTTGAAATTAATAAATATAAAAATAAGCAAAAAACAGAAGAAATATTTAAGAAATGGGAAAACAAAACATTTCAATTATTGTGCGATTATTTACACTTGCTTTGGAAATGGGAAGAAGAAAAAGCACCAAAAAATATGGAAGAAGAACCTGATGATCTATTTGTAGAAGCAATGCACAATAAAGATTATATTGATTATTTAATAGACAGTATTTTTATAAACGGAACAAACGAAGATAAAATATGGTTTTGGAAACACGAAAAAAAGGTGGTGAGAAGAATTGAATCAAGAGTTAGAACTTTCAGAGCAATTAATTGATGAAGGGTTTACACCTTTTGGGGAGATTAGTGAATTAACAAAAGAGCAAATTTTAGATAAGGAAATATTTGAACATATTTTTTCAATAGATAACCAAATAGCGAGAACAACACTAATTATACGATTACAGGATAAGGCAAGGGAACTTGGAAATATAAGAAGTTTTGACAAACTTTTAAAAGCATACCAAACAGAATTTGCACAAAGATTTAAACAAAGAGGTAGCAATACAATTCAATTCACACAGCCACCAATTGAAAAACTAAAGTGTGGAAAGTGGGAATGTGAAGATACAGGAGTCACTAAAAGTATTATGGGTGCAGGTATGATACCACAGACAATAGTAGCTTGTTCGCATCCTATATTACCAGTAGAGAGATTAATTAATGTTGACTCTGAAACTGAAAAAATAAAACTAGCATTTTTCAAAGATAATAAATGGCAGTACATAACAATTGAAAGAAGTATGGTAGCAAATAAATCTAATATTATCCAATTATCAGATAGGGGAATAGAAGTAAATTCAGAGAATGCAAAGGATCTAGTTTCATATATTGCAGATGTAGTTTCCTTAAATGCAAAAGAAATTCCAGTAAATCGTAGCACGGACAGGTTAGGATGGATAGAAAATGAATTTGCACCTTATGTAGGCGACTTAAAGTATGATGGCGACATAGCATTTAAAGATGTATATGTAAGCATACGAGAAGTTGGAGAATATGAAGAATGGAAAGAAGTATGTAGAAAAGTAAGAAAAGAAAGCAAAATTGCACATTTACTTTTAGCATCTTCATTTGCTAGTACATTAAATCAAATGTTAGGTGTACTGCCATTCGTAGTACATATATGGGGTGGAACAGGAACAGGTAAAACAGTAGGTTTAATGCTTGCAATGAGTGTTTGGGGTAATCCTGAAGTAGGAAAATTAGTAAGAACATTAAATGCAACACAAGTAGCACTAGCAAGATATGCAGCATTCGTACACGATATTCCATTTGCAGGAGATGAATTACAAACAATTAAAAGTAGATGGGACAGTTTTGATAACCTGGTAATGTATTTAACAGAAGGTGTTGATAGAGGCAGAGGTAAGGCTTATGGTGGAATAGAACTTTTAAAAGAATGGAATTGCTGTTTCCTATTTACAGGAGAAGAACCAATAACAAAAGCAACTTCAGGTGGAGGAGTAAAAAACAGAGTAATTGAAGTAGAAGCAACAGAAAAAGTAATTGCAGATGGTAATTTTGTAAGTAACTTTGTTAGAAAAAATTACGGATTTGCTGGTAAAGAATTTATAAATAATATTCCTAAACAAGAAAAATTACAACAAAGGTATAGAGAGATATTTCAAAATATACTACAAAAAACAGATACTACAGATAAGCAAGCAATGGCTATGGCCACAGTTTTACTTGCTGATGAAATATCTACAGACTTAATTTTTAAAGATGAAAAATTAACAATAGAAGATGTAAGTGGATGGCTTACAAGTGCAAAAGAAGTTGATGTTTCTACAAGAGCATATGAATGGACAATGAACTGGATTTCACAAAATATAAATAGATTTAGAGAAAATGAAAACGGAGAAATTTGGGGTAAATATGTCGAAGATGAAGATATTTGTTTAGTAAATAAAAGTTTATATGCTGAAGCATTAAACAAAGCAGGTTTTGATTTTTCAGCAGTAATAAGAAACTTTGCAGATAGAAATCAAATAGAACGCAATTCACAAGGAAAATTCACACATCAAACAAAGGCTTTTGGAGTAAAAGCAAATTATATAAAATTTAGATTAGAACCAGAGAAATCAGATCTTGCTTATGAGGAAAAATATCAACAACAAAATATGGAAGATCTACCATTTTAGGCTTACCTAAAATGACCAAGGTAAGCCTAAGGTAAGACTATAAAAAATATAGAGCCAAGCCGATTACATAAAATAAAAATATAAAAGTCTTACCTCTTACAAAATAATAATATACATATGGGAATTTTTATTTAAAACCTAAAAATAAAAACTTTCATAAAAAATATAAATATATTCACGGAAAAAGGTAAGACAGGTAAGACCTATATATAAATTGCATATTTGAGGTATGCAAAAAAAATAAATTGGAGGTAAGACCATAATGAAAAGTAAAGAAGAAATCATAAACGACTCTATAAAACTTGAAACACCTCCTGGAGATTATAACTTATTAGAAATACATTGTTTTCTAGCATTAAAGCAGTTATTAGTAATGTTTCATAATAAGCAGATAACTACTGAAAATGCTAGTAAAACAAAGCAACTAATATTAGCAGACTATGAAAAAAGATGGAAGGAATATGAATTTCAAACATCAATGTTTCAAGAACATATAGATCATATAAAGAATACTGAAATGCAAAGAACAAAATTAAGAAAAATACTAAATGGAGAAGCTGAAGAAGCAAAACCAATTACTGAAGAAAGGTTATGCGAAACATTAAATCTTGCAGTAGAGATACTTGCTACTGTGTTTAAGGGGGAATTTTAAAAAAATGGAAAAACCAACAATATGTAGATATTGTGGAAATCCAGTTGTTTATACATCAAATGCAGAAATATATGGCCGAGAATATGGCGAAGGAAAATGTTATTTATGTAGAAATTGTAGAGCATTTGTTGGAGTGCATCCAGGAACAAATACACCACTTGGAACTTTGGCCAATGAAGAATTAAGAAGATACAGGAAAGCAGCACATTACTGGTTTGATCAGATATGGAAAAAACCATTACGAATTACAACAAGATATAAGGCATATGGATGGTTAGCTGAACAATTAGGAATATCAAGAGAATATACACATATTGGTATGTTTGAAAAAAAAGAATGTGAGGAAACAATTAGACTTTCACAAGAAAGAATAGAAAAATATAAAAAGCAAAGGAGTGAGATATTTGAAGGACTTTAAAGTTGGAGAATTAGTAGTTTTTATAGGGAAAAGTTATACTGGTGAAATTTATACTGTAGAAATAGGAAAAATAAAAAGACTTTGTAAAGATGGTGCATTTGTAAATTATCATACAGGAGAAACTGCTGCAAAAACTAATTATTCAGATTTGTATAAAATAAAAAATTCTTATGTTATAGAAAAAGAGAATTTAGGTGGTGGTCTTGATTGAATTTAGTATTAAGAGATTACCAAGAAGAATGTAACAGGTTGATTGATAATCTTGATCCAGGAGCATATTTAATTCAAATGGCTACAGGATTAGGAAAAACAGCAACTTTTACAAGCATAAAAAGAAAAGGTCGTGTACTAGTTTTAGCACATAGAGAAGAACTAGTAACACAACCAATTAAATACTATGACTGTCCAGTTGGAATTGAAATGGCGAATCACAAATCCAAAGGAGAACCAGTCGTAATAGCATCCGTACAAAGTATAATACATAGATTAGAAAAATTCAAGCCTAACGATTTTGACTTGATAATAACAGACGAAGCACATCACGCTGCAGCAACATCTTATAGAAAAATATATGATTACTTCAAACCTAGACTACATTTAGGATTTACAGCAACACCAAATAGGGGTGATAATGTAAGACTTGATGATATATACCAAGACATTATATTTGAAAGAGATATAAAATGGGCAATTCAAAACAAATACTTAACTGATATCTACTGCTTAAGAGTAAATATAGGTTATGACATTTCAAAAGTAGCAAGAAGAATGGGAGATTTTGCACCAGGAGAATTAGAAGAAGTAATGAATCAAGAGGTATTAAATAATGCAATAGCTGAAGCATATAAAAAATATGCAAAAGGACAAACTTTAATATTTGCTTGTAGTGTAGAACACGCAGAAGCAATTGCAGAAAAAATACCAGGTGCAGTAGCAGTAACAGCAAAGACAAAAAAAAGAGATGAATTAATTAAAAAGTTTACAAATAGAGAAATACCTGTACTTGTAAATTGTATGATTTTCACAGAAGGAACAGATATGCCACTTGTTGAAACTGTAATGATAGCAAGACCAACAAGTAATAGTTCTTTATATACACAGATGGTAGGTAGAGGATTAAGGCTTTATCCAGGAAAAGAAAAACTTACATTGATAGACCTAGTTGGAACAACAGGCAGAGCAAATTTATGTACAGCACCATCATTACTTGGAATAGATTTAAATACTGTACCAACAAACAAGCAAGACGAGATACAAGGTGATTTATTTGAACTTCCTGACTTAATAGTAAAAAAATCAGACTGTCCTGCTAGTTGGATCAGAAATATAGAAATAGTTAATTTATGGGCAAAAGAACAGAAATACAATACACACGGAGTTAATTATTTCAAGATGCCAAATGGTGATATGGTAGTTAGCATTCCAAAGAAAAGAATAAGAATACCAGCACAAGATGAATTAGGAAAAACAACAATAGGTGGACAAAAAATGAATATGCAACGAGCACTTGATAAAGTATTTAAATATTTACAAGAAGAATATTCACAATATGAATATATTTGGAATGTTGATCAAATGAGAAAGTGGGGAAAAGTACCAGCAAGTGAAAAGCAAGTTAGTATGATCAAAAGATTTATGAAAGACTTTGACACAGAAAACTTAAATAAAATGCAAGCAACACAAATATTAAATAGATTATTTTATAGGTAGGTTAGTAATGGAAGAAAAAATAATTAATTATTATAAGCAAGGATTATCAATAGAAACAATTACTAACAAGATGTTAGGTTATACATTTACAAATGATTGTATCATATGTGTTTCTACAAAAGGATATCTTGCTATGAGAACAAAGGTTGAAAATGTTATTATGAAATATTTAAAAGAAGGTGATTAAATGCCAAGAAGAGGATATCAATTTGAAAATCAAATTCAAAAAATATGTGATTATGTAGAAGCAATAGGTGGACACGCCCATAAAAATTATGCAGAAAGATTAC
The DNA here is from genome assembly GCA_951801995.1 of uncultured Erysipelotrichaceae bacterium. Classification (GTDB taxonomy): domain Bacteria; phylum Bacillota_I; class Bacilli_A; order RF39; family UBA660; genus RUG12867. The sequence goes on along the minus strand of CATOOY010000024.1, from coordinate 6,658 downwards.
AAGATGGAACATACATAAAAGGAGAGCCTTTTGATTATGAGATATTTCTTCCAAACTATAAAGCCGTATTTGATGCAAAAGAATGTAAGACAAGAAAATGGCATATGGTCGATAAAGATATTAAACAATGTGATGAAATGAAAAAATGTAAAAATGCAGGTTTTAAAGCATATTTCCTTATATGTTTTGAAGGAAACGATGTAAGAATGATAGATGTAGATACGGTAATAACAACATTAAAACACGGAAGTAAAACAATATCTGCAGAAGGTAATCCAAGTTGGGATTTAATAAAAATATTAGGAGGTACACAAAAGTGAAATGTGGTGATAAAGAATGGAAATATTGCAGAGTAGAAAAAATGGGCTGCACAGGATGTTATTATGATGAAAAAGGAGAAAAAAAGAAAATGAAAGAAATGATTTATTCAACCGAGAGAAAAATAGAAGTATTAGATACAGGTTATTGTTTGGGATTATTATATTATATTTTAAATTTAGGAACACATCCTGTAGCTTATATAAAGACACCAAAAGGACATAAACTGTACAATAAAGACTATGATGATATTTATAAAGAAATAGATCTTGATGTACACGGAGGACTTACATATTCAAATAATTATTTATGCATAAGTGAAAAACAAAAAGTAGAAGGATGGTTTATAGGATGGGACTATGCTCATTATGGAGATTATGCTGGATATGAAGAAATGATGCCAAAACAATTTAGGACTAATGGTAAGAAATGGACAACAAAAGAAATTTTTGCAGAAGTAAAAGAGGCTTGCTATCAAATTCAAAAGATGCAAGATAAATAAATTAAAAATAAAGGAGGAAGAATAAAATGAAAACTTGGAAAGAAATGACAAAGTTAGAAACTAAAACAAAAGTAAGAATATTATTCCATAGTATTATGGCTATATTTAGTACGATTGTAGCAATTATAGATAAAGACTTTACTTGGATATTAGTTGCTTTATTATGGGTAAATGTTGCAATAATGGAATATTGTGATGGTAAATTGCTGAAAAGTAAAGATGCATTAATAGAATTGCACGAAGAACATACAAAAATACAAGATAAAATGATAATAAACTTATTAAAAGATTTATCAACACCAAATGTTGTAATAGATATAAACTTAATAAAAATACCTAAAAAGTTTACAAAACCAAGAAAAGAAAAATTAGATAAAAGAATAGAATTTTACAATAAACATAAGTATTTTGAAGCACCTATTATAATTGATCCAAGTAATACTTTAGTTGATGGATATACTTCATATTTGATTGCTAAAAAATATAATTTAAAAACAGTACAAGCAAAAGTAAAGATAGGAGGAAAATAAAAATGATAGAAAAAGTTAATCCAAAACATCCTGATAAAGTAGCAGATAGAATTGCAGGTGCAATAGTAGATTTAGCATATACAAAAGAAGAAAATCCTAAAATTGCAGTAGAAGTCTTAATAGGACACGGACATTGTATGATTATAACAGAAACAAATGTAAAAGTATCTTTTGAAGAGGTTGAAAATGCTGTACATAGAATAGCAGGTAAAAATATAGATGTTCATATACTACCAAACAAACAAGATGAGTATTTAGCAAATAACCAAAATGAAAAAATAAGGTGTGGAGATAATGGAATATTTAAAGGTGTACCATTGACTGAAGAAGATAGACAAATAAGTTATTTAGCACATCAAATATATGATAAATACAATAGTGATGGTAAATATATATTAGACCAAAAAACAAATAAATGTATAATTTGTCAAAGTAATGCAAAAACTGAAGAACTAAAAGAATTATATCCAACAGCAACAATAAATCCATTAGGAGAATGGACTGGTGGGATAAATGTAGATACAGGAGCAACTAATAGAAAATTAGGATCTGATATGGGAAATGCAGTAACAGGTGGAGGATTACACGGAAAAGACTTATCAAAAGCAGATGTATCAGTAAATATATATGCACATATAAAAGCACAAGAATTACAAAAGCCAATAGAATTATTTTGTGCAATAGGTGATGAAGAAATAGATGGAAAGCCTTATGAAGAAATAGTAAAAATAGCAAAAGATTATATAAATAATTTAGGTGGATTTGAAAAATTAGCAGAATGGGGCTTATTTTAAAAAATAAAAAAACAAACTCAATAACCAGGAATAGGAGGTGTAATAAAAAATGGCTATAATTAAAGCAATATTTATGTTTTTTACAGGACTTTATGCTTTGGCCAAAATGGTGGATGGAATTAATAACAAATATACAAATGCTAAAGATAAAGTTATAAATTTAATAGAAATAGTTGTTAGTATAATATTAACATTTATTATATTTAAAATTTAGGAGGTGCAAAGGATGAGAGTTCAAGAGGTACTTGAAAATTATAATTCACTTAAAGCAAGCATTACAATAACTGAAGGAGAAATACAGGAATTAGAAAATGAAATATTAGATTGTAAAAGTTCAAATTTAGATGGTATGCCAAAGCCAAAAGGATTTGTAACTTCTAATATAGAAGCCTTTGTTGCAGAGAAACAAGAGAAAATAGAGCAAAAGCAAAGATACATAGACAGAACAAAAACAAAAATAAAAATAGTTGAAGATTTAGTGAAAACATTAAAAAAGTATAACCAGGACATAATCGATATGAGATATTATCAAATGTTAAGCATAGAGGAAATAGCAGTAAAAAAAGATAGAGGGTATGGAGCAATACAAAAAACAATTGATAGATCCATAGGAATAATGCAAAAAGAGTATAATAAAAACAAAGTGTCTTAATTTTGTATATAAAATTTATATATTTTGTCTATATTTTTTCAAAATATACTATGTTATAATTATAATCGAGAAAATTGTAAATACCTTTTTGTTTCTCCTTTGTAAAATAGATTGAAGGTCACCGATAGAGATGTCGGAGACCTTTTTATATTGCAGAATAGCTTAATCGGTAAAGCAGCCAACGCACGAGAGTTGTAATATGTAGGTTCAAGTCCTGCTTCTGCAACCAAAAGATAAAGGAAATATGCCTATGAATTTAAGTAGATGTATGATAAGAAGCTGTAAAAATTGCAGATATGAATCAAGTTGTTTTAAGGAGTATAGAAATGAATATTCAAAAAATAAGCATAGAAAAACTAAAACCAGCAGAGTACAATCCAAGAAAAGACCTAAAACCAGAAGATGAAGAATATCAAAAAATAAAGAAAAGTCTAATTGAATTTGGATATGTAGCACCTGTTATAGTAAATAGTGATATGACTGTTATTGGTGGACACCAAAGACTAAAAGTATTAAAAGAATTAGGTTATACAGATATAGAATGTAATATTGTTGACCTGGACAAAGACAAGGAAAAGGCCTTAAATATAGCATTAAACAAAATAACAGGTGAGTGGGATAATGCTAAATTAGAAGAATTACTTGCAGAACTAAAGGATGCAGATATTGATATGGATATGACAGGTTTTAGTTTTGATGAAGTAGATAATATGCTGAAGGACATAACAGGTTCAAAAGAAGATGACTTTGATTTAGATCAAGCATTAGATGAAATAGAAGAACCAGTAAGCAAACCAGGAGATGTTTGGATATTAGGTCGACACAGACTAATGTGTGGAAATAGTACGCAAAAAGAAGATGTTATGCATCTTATGAATAAACAAGATGCAGATATGATTCTTACAGATCCTCCATACAATGTTGATTATGAAGGAAAAACATCTGCAGCTTTAAAAATTGAAAACGATAATATGAATGAAACTGAATTTTATAACTTTTTAATTGATGCTTTTAGAAATATGTTTGAAAGTGTAAAACACGGTGGATCTATATATGTATTTCACGCAGATACAGAAGGACTAAACTTTAGAAATGCATTTAAAGCAGTAGGCTTTAAATTAGCACAATGTCTAGTATGGGTTAAGAATACTTTTGTAATGGGTAGACAAGATTATCAATGGAGACACGAACCAATTTTATATGGATGGAAAGAAGGTGCAGGACATTACTTTGTAGATAATAGAAAACAAAGTACAGTATTAGAATTTGACAAACCAAGTAGAAATGCAGAACATCCAACAATGAAGCCAATAGATTTGTTAGTATATTTAATCAAGAACTCTAGTAAGGAAAATGATTTAATACTTGATTTATTTGGAGGAAGTGGATCAACATTAATAGCTGCAGAACAAGTACAAAGAACCTGCTATACGATGGAATTAGATCCTAAATATTGCGATGTAATAATAAGAAGGTGGGAAAACCTAACAGGACAAAAAGCAATATTAGAGAAATAACGGAGGTGGGTGATATGTATTGAATGAGGCCAATATAGAAAATATAAAAAACGATTATTTACAAGGAATGAAATACAACGATATTATAAATAAATATAATATCACTCTACCTGAATTAAGAAGTATTATTCGTACAAATAAATTGACTAGAAGTAGAAGCGAAATAAAAAAAGAAAATACAAATTCAATAGGCAATAAAGGTGGCCACGCACCTGAAGGAAATAAAAACTCCGTTGTTACTGGAGAATATGAAAATATATACAAAGATGTATTAGAACCTGAAGAATTAGAATTGTATGAAAAAATAAAAACAGACGATAGAGAACAATTACTTATAGAAGAATATAAAATACTTACTATTCGAGAACAAAGGATGTTAAAAAGAATACAAGAATTAAAACAGCGTGGTAAAGATATGACAATAAACTTCATTAGGAATAAAAAGAGCAAATCAGAAGTGGAAACAGTAACAGATGCAGAACCAACTTTAAATATGATACAAAGAATAGAAGATGGACTTACAAGAGTTCAAGAAGCAAAAAGAAAAGTATTAGAAAGTCTGGCAAAACTCAATACTAACGAAGATAATAAAACATTAAATGTAAATTTATTAGGAAGTAATCCTTTGTTAGAAAGTATAAACAGACAATTGGGTGGTGGTAATAATGGAACAAAATGAGGAATTTCCACTATCTGAAAAATATATTGATTTTTTAAAACACGAGTGTAGTACAGAGTTTTTAGAAGGAACAACATTTGCTGGTAAAACAACAGTTGCTGTTCCTAAATTTATGTTTAAAGTTGCTCAAAGCACCAAAAAATTACATATAATTGCAGGACTTGACCTTGGAACAATTGAAAAGAACATTATAAACAAGGATAAAGGACTTCTTGAAATGTTTGGTAATTTTGTAGAATATAATCCAAATGGTAAAGGAATACACTCATTACCACATATTATTCTACATAATCAAAATAATATAAATAATGAAGATAAAATAATATATGTTATAGGATATGATAACAAAACTAGATGGAAAAAGGTACTTGGTGGCCAATATGGATGTATTCTTATAGATGAGTTTAATATAGCAGATATGGACTTTGTAAGAGAAATCTTTATGCGTTGTGATTATAGAGTATGCACAATGAACCCTGACGATCCAAATAAAGATTGCTATAAACAATATGTTAATAAATCAAGGCCAATAGATAAATATAAAAATGATGCTCCACTAGAACTATTAAATATGCTAAATGAAGAACAAATGGATGATTGGACTTGGTGGTATTTTTCTTTTGATCACAATAAAAGCTTAACACCAGAGAAGAAACAAAGTATTATAAATTCCGTTCCAGTAGGTACGAAGTTATGGAAAAATAAAATAAAAGGATTACGAGGCAAGTCCACAGGACTTGTTTTTCTTAATTTTGATAGAAGAAAACATTGTATTACTAAAGAAGAGGCAAAACAATATTTAAAAACATCAGGAAGTGAAAAGATACAATTAACAACAAAGCCAATAACAACAAGACAAACAGATGAGCATTTTATAATATTTACTGCAGCATTAGATACAGCATACAGTTCTTTAAGCCCTGACACAATAGCGATGTCATTTGCAGGAATAACAAATAAAGGTAAATACATCCTGCTAGATGAAAGAGTTTACAACAATGCAAATTTAGATCAGCCACTTGCACCAAGTGATACAGTAAAGAATTTTGTTGATTTCCTGGAAAGAAATAGAAAAGAGTGGGGACTAGCAAAAAATGTATTTATTGATTCAGCTGATCAAGCAACAATAAAAGAATTTGCAAAATATAAAAGACAAACAGGATGTGTATATGTGTTTAATTCTGCTTGGAAAGCTAAAATGCTAATAATAGACAGAATAAATACACAATTAGGATGGTTCAAAGATGATTGCTACTTTATAGTTGATACTTGCACAAATTATTGTGATGAACTAGATGTGTATAGTTGGAAAGAGGACAAAGACAATGAACCTGAAGATGGAAACGACCATATGGTTAATAGTTGTCAGTATAGTTGGATTCCATATGTAAGTAAAATAGGAGTGAAAAAATAATGAAACTTGGAGAAAGAGTGAAGAATATGATTAAATCGTGGTTAGATATTAGACCAGCACAAGGTCAAACATTTATAATAAATGAAAATATGGATTTTCAGGCCAATTGCATAAAAAATAAAATATGGTATAGAGGCGATAGTAGAGAATTATCTGAATTTTATGGTCAGTTAATGTTTGCTGAAGATACTTTTTGGGGTGCAATACAAACAGCAGATATTAGAATGAAAAAATCACATTCAGGACTACCAA
>CATOOY010000023.1 GCA_951801995.1 uncultured Erysipelotrichaceae bacterium | reverse complement strand
ATTAAATAAAAGTGAAAGTATAATCCAAAAATATGAAGCAGATGAAGTAAACTATGGAATAGAGACATTATTAGATATTGCAAAAGAGAATAATATTACTATTACTTTTGAGAAAAAATAAAAAAGTGTATTTTATACACTTTTTATATGTTATTATGTTTTAAAAATTCTCTTAATAATTTAGTAAGTGCTCTTTTTTCAATACGAGAAACATAACTTCTTGATATTCCTAATGTTTTTGCTATTTCTTTTTGTGTAATTTCTTTACTGTTTCCTAAACCATATCTTTTTATAATAATTTCTTGTTCTCTTTCTGTTAAAATATGAAAATATTCTTTTAAAAGTTTAATATTATCTTGTTTATGTATATCTAAGGCGAAATCTGGTTTAGGGGTTTTAAGTATATCTAGAAAGGTAATTTCATTTCCATCTTTGTCAAAACCAATTGATTCATTTATACTTACATTTTTATTATTTTTTTTATCGGAACGATAATGCATTAGTATTTCATTTTCAATACATCTTGCTGCATATGTTGTTAGTCTTGTGCCATGTTTGTGTGAATAGCTATCGATTCCTTTGATTAGCCCAATTGTACCAATACTGATTAAATCATCCATATCTTCTTTATTGTGATCGTATTTTTTTACTATATGTGCTACTAAACGCAAATTATGTTCGATAAGTTTATTTCTAGCATTTTCGTCCCCTGTTTTGGCTAGATCTAAATATTTATTTTCTTCTTCTAAAGAAAGAGGATCAGGAAATAGATTATTAGAATAGGCAGCTGTAAAAAGATATAAATCTTTTACTATTTTTTTTATAAATTCAAACAAAAAATCACATCCTTAATTAAAGATATGATTTTCTTTTTCATTTTTATTTTGTCCAATTTAATTTTATGCAAGTATTCCCATAAGGAAGTATGTTAGACAAATTCTACCAAATAGGGTAGTGATAATGGATAGTAATAGGGCGTTTACAAAGCCATCATCATCGTTTTCCTATTGACATTGTCTTTAATATCTTTTAATATTCTTTGAAAGTTTGGTCTTTTGGTATTAACACTAGTAAAATCTTCCTTTTCATAAATAACAATATCACTTTCTTCTTTACTAGTATATTTAGATTTGTGAGATTACATAGCAATTTTTTCTATTATTATGTTTAGATTTATTGTTTTTTCATTAAATATCATTCTTTTTCGTATTAATTGCTTTCAGAATACTACAATAATTTATATGATGTAAGATGATGAAAATATTATGTGAAAATGTTTCTAAAATTAGTAAAAAATGGTATAATAATATTATATAAAATATTGGATGAATAGCAATAAAGAAAAACAATTTACATCTAAAGAAATTGATGAAAATGTAAAAAAAATTAATGGTTCTATGGCTCAAGAAGGAATGCCTTTAACAAAAGAAATAAAAGAAAATATTAAGAAATGTCTTACAGGTCAAAGTACAACTGAAAAAGAATGTCAAAAAGTAATTGAAAGGTATAAACAAATTTATGGATGGTAAGTATAAATATACCTTTGAGAATGATAATGAATATTGTTATCCAAATACTGCTATTTTAAATTATGTATAAACACAAAGAGAAAAAAGTATATTTTAATTGATTTAGAACCTTAAAATATATGAAAAGGTTTTTTTCCGCAGGATCGAAAAGTGTTGGTGGTGCATTCCCATATCCTGTTGTAGTATAATTTTCAACTTTTTTATGAAATTATATGAATTATACATTATTTAAGTTATAATTAGTTATATGATTTATAGAAAATTATTTAGGAGGTGAAGAAATGCAAACGTTACAAATAAGAAATTCAACAGCAGAATTTTTAATTTTTACAAAACAAAATAAAGAGAAAACAATTGAAGTAATAGTAGATGATAAATCAGTTTGGCTCAGCCAAAAATTAATAGCTGAACTTTTTGATACATCTAGAAATAATATTACAATGCACTTAAATAATATTTTAGGACACGAATTAGATAGAAATTCAGTATGTAAGGATTTCTTACATACTGCCGAAGATGGTAAGAATTATAAGACTAAATACTATAATTTAGATGCTATTATTTCAGTTGGTTTTAAAGTTAATAGTAAAAGAGCAATAGAATTTAGATTATGGGCAATTAATGTATTAAAACAATATTCTGTTAAAGGATATGTTTTGGACAAAGAAAGACTTAAAAATGGAACTTTTTTAAATGAAAATTATTTTGATGAATTACTTCAAGAGATTAGAGAAATTAGAATAAGTGAAAGAAATTTTTATCAAAAAATTACTGATATTTATGCTACTAGTTTGGATTATAATGTAACTTCTTCTACAACAAAAGAATTTTTTAAAACCGTTCAAAACAAAATGCATTATGCCACACATGGTAATACTGCTGCAGAAGTTATAGTAGAAAGAGCGAATCATAAAAAAGAACATATGGGTCTTACAACTTGGAAAAATTCTCCAAATGGTAAAATAATGGCAACTGATGTTGTCGTTGCCAAAAATTATTTAACTAAAGATGAACTTAGGTCTTTAGAAAGAATTGTTACAATGTATTTGGATTATGCTGAAGACCAAGCCGAAAGGCATATTCCAATGACAATGGAAGATTGGAAAAAAAGATTAGATGTATTTTTACAATTCAATGAAAGAGAAGTATTAGATAATCTAGGTAAAGTTTCTCATAAAGTTGCTGAAAGTTTTGCTTTATCAGAGTTTGAAAAATATAGAATTGTACAAGATAAGTTGTTTGAATCTGATTTTGATAAATTTATGATTGAAATGAAAAATGAAAAAATTGAATAGAGGTTTGATGATGAAAATATTTATAATATCAAGCACATCTTTTTATGATAAAATTTCACCAATAAAAGAATATTTAATAAATAAAGGACATGAAGTGTTTTTGCCTAATACCTATGATAATCCAAATTTAGAAAAAGAAATATGGAAAAAGGGGCAACTTTTATAGAGATTTATGAAGCATTTAAGAATGGTAAAAATATATAAATCTTTTATTATTTTTTTATAAATTCAAACAAAAAATCACATCCTTAATAAAGATATGATTTTTATTTTGTCCAATTTAATTTTATGCAAGTATTCCCATAAGGAAGTATGTTAGACAAAGTCCACCAAATAGGGTAGTGATAATGGATAATAATAGGGCATTTACAAAGCCGTTACGTCCAGGTTTATTTTCTTCTAATACATATACTTTTGGTTGTTCTTTTTGTGCCATGAATTCTTCTCTCCTTTTTTGTTCTAAATTTTCTTTTAGTAAGTCTTCATACATTCTTTTTTCTTCCTTTGAAAGATTGGTACTAGGATCTTCTAATATTTCTTTATAACTTTCTAAATGATTTCTTAAGTATTCTAAAAATCCAAAATTGATTGTTTGCTCATTTATTGGTTTTGTTTTTTCAAATTCTATTATTTCTGTTATAGAAACAGTTTCTAATTCTGTTTTTTCTTCTATATGTGGGTTTTTATTTGCTATAGTAGTTGTTTTTGTTTTATATATTGTTATTTCTCCTGTTATATTTACTACAGCTTCATACATTGTTCCATTTTTATCTCTTGCTAATCCATCGTTTGAAAAGTCTAGCATAATATTATTTTTTATACCATAGTATTGTAATGCTTTTTTACAAACTGAAAATGTGTTTTTACTATCTTTTGTCATATGAATTTCTTCATGTGTGTGGCTTCTTAGTCGTTCAAAATTATTTTCGGTAGTATCTTTTGGTGGCGTTAATGGTGTATCTATGTTTTTGACGGCTTCTTCATTATACATGTCTTTCATTTCTTGCCATACACTTTTTTCTGAACCTGGTGTTTGGATAATAGTATGTTGTCTTCCTTTTACTGTCATTGTTCCACCTGCTATTTTATTTTCTCTTTCAAACTCAGAATAGTTATTTTCTTCTTGCTTTTGTATCTTTGTACTTTTTTCATCATAGATTTGTAAAATATTTAAAATTTGTTTATCAAAATGTTGTAAATGTACTTCTTCTGTTTTTGATAAATTGCTTATAAATGTTTTGAAATCATTTATTTCACCTAATAATTCTTCTTTAGAAGAGTAAGTGTTTTCTTTTACTTTATTTTCTACTTGTGAAAGAAATTTTTCCATTGTTCTTTGTGTATTTATTATTACTTTATTTTCCTCACTCATATTCTCACCATATTCATTATAGCATGAAATTGGAAAAAAAACATATAATTTTATAAAGAAAAAATCTTTTGCTACTTTTATTTTGATAGTACTTGACAATACAAGGTAGTGTGTGTATACTAATAGTGTGAGGTGATACATGAATACACAATTTAAAAAGGGCGTATTAGAGCTTATTGTACTTTGTTGTGTCTATAAAAAAGATAGATATGGATATGAACTTACTTTAGAGGTTTCTAAGGTAGTAGATGTGAATGATGGAACAGTATATCCACTTTTAAAAAGACTTACTAATGATCATTATTTTGATACCTATCTTGTAGAATCTAATGAAGGACCACCTCGTAAGTATTATCATATTAATGAGTTAGGTATTAAACGTATGAAGGAACTAATGGATAGTTTTAAGATTTTCTTTGAATCAGTAAATGAATTTATTAAGGAGTGTGAAATTTGTGACTAAGAAAACATTTTTAGAAAAGTTAGAAAAGAAATTGGCTGTATTCAATGCTGAAGAAAAAAAGGATATTATTTTAGAATACAAAGGAATTATTGAAGAAAAAGTTAAAAATGGTATGAAAGAAGAGGAAGCTGTTGCTGATTTTGGTGATTTTGATGAGTTTGTTAGTGAAATCTTATCTGCTTATAAAATTGATCCTCATATTCATGAAGAAAAGGATTCCAAAGAAAAGGCACAAGATATTTTAGAAACAGGGGAAGAATTAATAAGAGAAGGTGCTAAAAAACTTAGTGATGCGACTGAAAAACTTGTTACGAATATTAAAGAAAGCAATGAGGAAATTACTGTTGAACTTATTTTTGAACTCCTTTTAAAAGGTCTTTGTGCTTTGCTTATTATGGGATTTTTAACTTTACCATTTTTACTTATTTCTCATATTGGGGATGCGATTTTGGGATTTATTATATTTCCAATTGATCATATTTTACAGTTTATTTGGAAAATTATTATTTCTTTGCTTTATTTGGCTACTTGTGCTTTTCTAGTAATTGCTATGTTTAAAGGATATATTAAGAAACCAGAAGATATGAAAGAAGATAAAAAGTTAAGAAAAAAAGAGAGTAACCAAGGAGAAATGAATAAAAAAGAAAAGGGTGTTAAAAATACAAAAGCAGAAAATAGAGAAAATAAAAAAGAAATAAAAAATACAAGTAATTCTGCTTCCCAACTTATTATTATTTTGCTTAAATTATTTATTATATTCTTTTTCCTATTTCCTATTTGGATTTGTATTATTTGTGGTTTTTTATTTTTAGCTGTTTTATTTTATTTTTTACTGAAGGGTATTGGTGTACTAGGTCTTATGATTTGTACAATTGCTTTTATTGCTTTTCTTGTTTTACTATCTAGAGTTTTATATCATGGAATTTTTCATAATGCTAAAATAAGGTTATATCCTTTTATCATTACTTTAGTATTTGCTTTAATAGGAATTGTTATGACATTTGATTTTTTTACTAGTTTTGAATATATTTCTGCTGCACCTTTATCTCATGTAGAGAAAAAAAGCTATGTGATAGATCTTGTAAAACCTACTTATATAGAAGATGATTTTACTTTAGTGATTGATAATACAATAGAGGATGGGAAAGCTGTGATAGAGGCTTCTTATTATGATGATTTTATAAATATTGAAAAGAATGAGGAAATATATTCTGATAGAAAAGTGATTCATGTATATATTGATAGTTATGGCTTTTCTTCTAAAAAAATGTATAAACTTGTTATGGATAATTTGAAACAAAATAAAATATATGATTATGATGCTTTAGATGAAGTAACTGTTACAGTGAAGGTAAATTCTAATACACAAAACTTAGTTAAAAATGACTAAGTTTTTTTGTAACTTTAGAAAAACTTTTTAAAAAGAAATTCTAGTTTTGTCGAAACAATTTAAAGTAAAATAGAATTATGCTAAAGTAGCTATAGGTGATACATGTGCTACATATTGAATTTGAATTTCGAAAGGGAATTTTATTTCTTCGTTTATTTGGAGAACTTACGATTCGAACATTACATCAATTAAAAGAGGAAGTAGAAGATATAATAGAAAATAGTGGTATTTACAATATTGTTATTAATTTAAAAAGTATTATTCGTATTGATAGAGTAGGAATATATGGCTTGTATGAGGAATATCTTGCTAGAAAACAAGAGGGACTTTTTATGATTTGTAATAGTGATAGTCCTTTTGTAAATGGTTTTATTTTTGATAGTATTTTAGGAAGAGAGGTTCCTATTATTGAAAATGAAGTAAAAGCATTTCGTTATGTTACTATCTAAAGGAGGCTTTTATGGATGAACTTACTAGGCTTATTGTAGAAAATCAAAAGTTTATCTATTATATCGCAAATAGGTTTCCTAATTATCCAAATAAAGAAGATTTATTTCAAGTAGGAGCAATTGGTTTTCAAAAAGGTTATGAAAGTTTTGATCCAAATAGAGGTGTTAAGCTTACAACTCATTTATATAAATATATTTTTGGGGAAATGAGTAAATTTATTCAAAGTGATCGTTCTTTAAAATGTGGGCGAGATCTTATTCGAATTGCTTCTCAAATTGAGAAAGCATCTATTTTACTTACACAAAAATTAATGAGAGAACCTAGTTTACAGGAGATTTGTCTTTCTCTTGATTTGGATGAAAAATTAGCTCTTATGGCACTGGAATCTACTTATAAAGTTCATAGTACTGATGAAATAATTTACACAAGTGAAAAAGATATGGTACTTGGTGATTTTATTTCTGATACAAAAGTGGTAGATATGGATTCTCTTTTAGAACTGAAAAATGCTCTTTCTAAATTAGAAAAGGAAGAAAGACTTTTAATTGAAAAAAGATATTTTGCTGATTTGACACAAACAGAAACGGCAAAAGCACTTGGTATAAGTCAGGTACAGGTATCCCGTAAAGAAACTAAAATTTTAGAGAAGATGAGATCTAAAATGGTAGCATAAAAAAACTTAGATTATCTAAGTTTTTTTGTTATTTCTCTTTTTCTAAATCTCTTAAAAAGGGTGTAAAAGCAGATGGAAGTGTATACTTACTTTTTAAAGTATTTAAAGATACCCAAATGTATTTTTCTTTTGGTTTTTTTTCTAAATTTATTTTATAACTTTTCATATTCCAAATTTTATGTGTAAATATATGTTTGTATTCTATACCTTTTTGTATTTCTGTTATATCAAAAATATTTTGCATTTCTTTTTCTTCTATTCTTTTCATTTCATTTGGAAATTCAAATAAAGAAGCTAGTAAACCTTTATTGGGTCTTTTTTTTATGGCAATTTTTCCTTTGTATATTAGAAGAAATACTGTTATATTTTCTTCTTTTTGTTTTTTCTTTTTTTCTTTTATAGGAAGTTTATACATATTTCCTTTTTGATATCCTTTACAATAGGAAGAAATAGGACAAATGTTGCATCTTGGATGTATAGGGATACATATCATAGCTCCTAGTTCCATTAAAGCTTCATTAAAATTACCACTTTCTTCTGGCATTTTTTTATTTAATTGTTGCTCTATTTTTTTTCTTACTTTTCCATCACTTATATTTTCAAAAGAATTTAAAACTCGTGTTGTTACTCTTAAAACGTTTCCATCTACTGCACATACTTTTTCATTATAAGCAATAGAAGCAATTGCCCCTGCTGTATAGGGACCAATGCCTGGTAAGGGAAGGAGCTTTTCATATGTTTTAGGAAGTGCTACTTTTCCTTCTTCTATTAATATTTTTGCACATTTTTGCATGTTTTTTACTCTACTATAGTAACCAAGGCCTTCCCAAAGTTTTAAAAGTTTTTCTTCTTCCATTTGTGCGAGTGTTTTGATATCAGGGATTTCTTTTATAAACTTTTCAAAGTAAGGAATAACAGCATTTACTTTGGTTTGCTGTAACATGATTTCAGAAACCCATATGTTATATGGATTTTTGTTTTTTCGCCATGGAAGATCTCTTTTATTTTTCTTCCACCAATTTATTAATTCTTTACTTATTTCTTCATTCATTTTTTCACCGTTTTTATCATATCATAAATATTTTATTTGTGAAAAATGTTTTTGTAAAAAATATATATTTTTTTGTATAGAATTCTTTTGTTATTTCCATAATAAGCATAGGAGGAAATATATGGAAAAAAATAAATATCAAAACTTGGTAAAAAAATATACACCAAAAGAAAATGTATTAGGAAATGGTGTAACTGCGTTTATTATAGGAGGATTTATGGGAATGTTAGGGGAATTTCTTATTCAGTTTTATTCTTATGTATTTTCTATTCCTACTAAAGAAGCTTCTACTATTATGACTGTAACGCTTATTTTTGCAGGTTGTTTACTTACTTGTTTAGGTTTTTTTGATAAGTGGGTTACTAGTGCGAAGTGTGGACTTATAGTTCCTATTACTGGTTTTGCACATGCAATGCAAAGTGCAGCTCTTGAATATAAAAAGGAAGGGTTTGTTACTGGAATAGGTGCGAATATGTTTAAACTTGCTGGTTCTGTTATTATTTATGGAGTTTGTAGTGCTTACTTTTTTGGGCTTTGTAGGTTAATTGTGATGGGAGGCTAATATGACTTTTAAATATGAAAATGTATATATAAATGATACTTCTACGATAACAGGTCCATATGAAAGAAAGGGACCTTTAAGTACGTATTTTGATAAGAGTTATGATGATTTCTATTTTGGAATGAAAACATGGGAACAAGCAGAGGAGAAACTTATTACAGAAAGTGTGGATCTTCTTTTATACAAACTTGCAAGAACTAGGTTTGATGTAGATTTACATATTGGTGGAGATCTTTTAAATCAAATTGTTGCTTCTAATTATGCTGCTTCTACTTTAGGTATTCCCTTTTTCGGTATTTATTCTGCTTGTGCGACTAGTGTAGAAGGACTTATTCTTGCTTCTAATATGATTGAAAGTAAACAAATTAAAAATTGTATTTGTACAGCTTCTTCTCATAATAATGCTGCTGAAAAACAATTCCGTTATCCTGTTGAGTATGGTGGACCTAAACCTAAAACAGATACGTTTACAACTACAGGGGCTGCTTCTGCTTATTTATCTTATAACAAAAGGGGTATTAAGGTAGAAAGTGCGACTGTTGGAACGGTTACAGATTATGGGATTAAGGATGCTTTTCATATGGGAGCTGTGATGGCACCTGCTGCTGCTTCTACTTTATATGATCATTTGAAAGATACAAAAAGGGAAGCAGATTATTATGATCTTATTTTAACAGGAGATCTTGGAATTTATGGCAGAAAAATTTTTAAAGATTATATGAAAACAGAGTATGGTATATCTTTAAAAAATTATGATGATACTGCTTGTATGATATTTGCTGAGGATAATAAAGAAGCATATGCTGGTGGAAGTGGTCCTGCTTGTGCTCCTCTTGTTACTTATAGTTATATTTTTGATAAAATGAAAAAAGGGGAATTAAATCGTGTTTTACTTATTGCAACTGGGGCTTTAATGAGTCCTACTATGGTAAATCAAAAACTTTCTATTCCTAGTATTGCTCATTTAATTAGTTTGGAGGTGACAGAATGAATTATGTACATGCATTTTTATTTGCTGGATTTGTTTGTTTTTTAGGACAACTTATTTTAGATAATACAAAACTTACACCAGGGCATGTTACTACTATTTTTGTTGTTTTAGGAACGCTTCTTGATGTGTTTAATGTTTATGATAAGTTTGTTCTTTGGGCAGGAGGAGGTGCGCTTGTTCCTATTACGAGTTTTGGTCATATGCTTATCCATGGTGCGATGCAAGGTGCTGGGACTTATGGATTTATGGGTCTTTGTGTAGGTATGTTTAATTTAACTTCTGCTGGTATTATGTCTGCTATTGTTATTTCATTCTTTCTATCTCTTATTTTTAAACCTCGTGATTAGAGGTTTTTTTGTAGGAAAGGGTTATATTTATTTTAGAAGTTTATTTTGGAATATATTTTAGAAGTAAGTAAAAAATTAGATGAAAAATCTTTTATTTTTGCTTATGTTTCTTTTTATATCAATGTATAGATACTTTTCATAAAATACGCTTAGAAAAAAGGATGATAGATTTTTAGAATTATATTATTTTATAATTTTACTAGTAATTTTTTTGTTATTGTATAAAATACGGGTAAAATTAGGAAACTATGTTATAATATAAATAGAGGTGACTTTATGACAGCACATATTGAAGCAAAAAGAGAAGATATTGCTAAAACAGTTTTGATGCCAGGTGATCCTAATAGAGCTAAGTTTATTGCTGAAAACTTTTTAGAAGATTATAAACTTGTTAATTCTGTACGTGGTATGCTTGCTTATACTGGTTTTTATCATGGAAAAAGAGTGACAGTGATGGCTTCTGGAATGGGAATGCCTAGTATTGGAATTTATTCTTATGAACTTTATAAATTTTATGAGGTAGATACTATTATCCGTATTGGGACAGCTGGTGCTTTTTCTTCTCATTTACATTTGTATGATATTGTTCTTGCTGAGGATGTTTACTCTGATTCTAGTTTTGCACTTGTACAAAATGGTTCTATGGAAAAAATAAATAAACCATCTAAAATATTAAATGATGAAATTGAGGTAAAAGCAAAACAAATACATATTCCCATTCAAAAGGGTCGTATTTATTCTAGTGATGTTTTTTATTTAGAAAATACAGATTTTAAAGATGCGATAGAAAATGATTGTATTGCGACAGAGATGGAATCTTTTGCTCTTTTTCATAATGCTAAACTTCTTTCTCGAAATGCTGCTTGTCTCGTTACTATTTCTAATCATTTTTTAACAGGGGAAGAAACAACAAGTGAAGAAAGAGAAAAGAAATTTGTCAATATGGTACTTTTAGCACTTGCTACTATCAGATAGGGGGATTTTATGGATTATGTTAAAAATGAAATGGGGTCTTATAACTTACATTTTATCAAAACAA
Source organism: uncultured Erysipelotrichaceae bacterium (assembly GCA_951801995.1). Taxonomy (GTDB): domain Bacteria; phylum Bacillota_I; class Bacilli_A; order RF39; family UBA660; genus RUG12867. The sequence continues at coordinate 8,131 of CATOOY010000023.1, read as the reverse complement.
ATAAGTTTAAAACGATTACAGTCAAAATTATTTTTAGAAGACTTGCTAAAAAAGAAGAAATTACAATGCGAAATGTTTTAGCTGATTTACTTTTGCGTTCTTCTCATAAATATCATACTGAAAGACTTTTGGCTATTGCAGATGAGGAATTGTATGGTATGAGTTATAGTGGGGGAGCAATTCTTTCTGGTCATTATAATATGCTTTCTTTTGATTTTTCTTTTTTAAATGAAAAATATACGGAAGAGGGTATGAATGAAAAATCTTTTTCTTTTATTTTTGATATGCTTTTTGATCCTCATATCGAAAATAAAAAATTTTGTACAGAAAATTTAAATTTAAGTAAAGAATTTATTCGAAAAAATATTGAGAGTTTAAAAGAAGAACCAAGACGTTATAGTCTGAATAAGCTTTTTTTAGAGATGGCAAGTGATTCTCCTCTTTCTTATCAGATTGATGGTTATATGGAAGATATAGATAAAATCACAGAGGAAAAATTATATACTTATTATCAAGATGTTATTAAAAAAGATTTAGTTGATATTTTTGTAATTGGTGATTTTGCTGATTATAAAATAAAAAGGTATATTGAAAAAAAATTCCCAATTCATACCTTTAAGAAAACAGCACATTCTCATTATATTAAAGATAATAAAATTCGTATGCGTGTAAAAAACGCAAAAGAAAGTAGTTCTTTTAATCAGAGTCAACTTTTAATTGGGTGTAATATTATCAAACCTACTTTTTATGAACTCAATTATGTCAGTTATATTTATAATATGATTTTGGGTGGAGGGAGCGATTCTAAACTTTTTCGTGTTGTAAGGGAAAAAAATTCTCTTTGTTATGATATTGCTTCTATCCGTTATTTATTAAATGAGGTATTGGTTATTCGTTCGGGGATTCGTGCTACACATGCTAAAAAGGCAATTGCTCTTATTAAGAAAGAAATGAAGAATATTGTAAATGGAAAATTTACAGATGATGATATAACTAAGGCAAAAACCATTTATATTTCTGGTTTAAAGGGGATTGATGATAATCCTATGTCTATTTTGAATATGTATGTATCTAAAGAATTTTTGGGATTGGATCTTCCTTATGAAAGGATTGAAAAAATAGGAAAAGTAACGAAAAAGCAGATTATTGGTTTTGCAAAAAAAATAAAGTGGAATACTACTTATCTGTTAGAAGGGGAGTCATCTTATGAATAAAATGGAACTTAAAAATTTGGATCTTATGCTTTATGAGGAAACACTTCCTTGTGGTCTTACTATTCATATTGTTCCTAAAACAAGTGTAAATAATATTTATGTTTCTCTTTCTACTAGATTTGGAGAGCAAGATAAATCTTTTATTCCTTATGGTGAAAAAAAGATGTTACATGTTGAGAATGGTATTGCTCATTTTTTAGAGCATAAAGTTTTTGAGATGGAAAATGGAGAGGATCCTTTTGCTTTCTTTTCTTTACATGGGGCAGATGCGAATGCTTCTACTACTTTAGATAAAACAACCTATGTATTTTCTACTGTTTCTCATTTTATTCCTACTTTGAATTATTTACTTGATTTTGTTTTTTCTCCTTATTTTACAGATGAAAATGTAGAAAAAGAAAAGGAAATTATTGCTGAAGAGCTTTCTATGTATGAAGATGATCCTCTTTCTAAACTAATGGAAGTATCTTTGCTAAATAGTTTTCAAAAAGATCCTGTTCGTTATTATATTGGAGGAACTAAAGAGTCTATTTCTACTATTACCAAAGAAAAATTAATGTCTTGTTTTGATACTTTTTATCATCCTTCTAATATGTTTTTGGTTATTACAGGAAATGTAGATCCTACTGAGACAATTCTTACTATTAAACAAAATTTGGAAAATAAAAAGTTTGAAAAAAGAGATACTGTTGTAAGAAAAAATTATGTAGAACCTGATTTGGTTACTAAGGAAGAGGAAGTATTATATAAAAATGTTGTTATTCCTAAGATAGCTGTTAATTTTAAATTGAATTATAAAAAGATCAAAAAAGATGATTTTTTTGATTTGAAAATGGCTCTTACTATTTTATTTCAAAGTAAGTTTAGTATCACCAGTCTTTTTAATGAAGAAGCAAAAAGGAAAAACATTATTCAAAGTGGTGTTGGATTTAATTTAACTTATACCTCTTCACATATTTTATTTACTATTCTTGGTGAAAGTGAAAAAGAAGATGTTTTTATAGAAAAAATAAAAGAAGAAATGCATAAAAATAATATTACAGAGGAAGAGTTTGAGCGAAAGAAAAAAGTAATGATTAGTTCTTATATTTATATGAGTGATAATGTATATGCTTTTAATAATAAAATAGTTAGTGATATTATGGATTATAAAAAGGTGATATGTGATGATATTTCTCGTATTCATCATTTCACTTTTGATAAGTTTGAGAAACTTTTATCTAAAATTAATTTTGATACAGTGTCTACTGTTATTATTAAAAATAAAGAGAAGGGATAATATGTTTGAAAAGTTTCCTAAAATTGAATTACATTTACATTTAGATGGTTCTGTTCGGGTTGAGACTGTAACAGAACTTTTACATACGAATGACGATATTTCTTCTTTTATGATTGCACCTAGTAGGTGTAAAAATTTGGATGAATATTTAACCAAATTTCAAATGCCAATTGATGTGATGCAGACGAGTTCCAATTTAGAGAGAATAGCTTTTGAGCTTGCAGAGGATTTGGAAAAAGACAATGTTATTTATGCTGAGGTACGTTTTGCTCCTATGTTTCATACAAAAAAGGGTCTTTCTATGAAGAAAGTTATTCAGGATGTTTTGCGAGGTTTTCATAGGGGAAATGTACATATCAATTTAATTTTATGTATGATGCGTGGAGAAGATTTTTCTACCAATAAAGAAGTGATAGATTTAGCATGTCAGTTTTATCATAGTGGGGTTTGTGCTGTTGATCTTGCTGGCTCTGAGGCAAAGTATCCAGTTATGCTATATAAAGATTTATTTTCTTATGCAAAGGAGAAGGGTATTCCTTTTACTATTCATGCTGGTGAGGCTGCTTCCTATTCTAGTGTTAGAAATGCTTTACAACTTGGTGCTTCACGAATTGGTCATGGTATTCATGCAATAGAGGATGATAGTCTTATACGAGACCTTTGTGAGAAAAAGATTCTTTTAGAGGTTTGTCCTACTAGTAATGTACAAACGCATGTGGTTTCTTCTTATGAGGAGCATCCTATTTCTTTATTGTCTCATTTAGGTGTTTTGGTTCATGTGAATACAGATAATAGAACAGTATCTAATATTACTCTTACTGATGAATATGAAAAACTTTTTAAGGCTTTTTCATTTACAAAGGAAGATTTTATTAAAATGAATAAGGATGCAATAGCGTGTTCATTTCTTTCTTTAGAGGAAAAACAAAAATTATATACATCTTTTTTATCCCAATTATAAAGATTGCGTTTTTTTAGAAAATGTGATATATTTTAGTAGCAGAAAGGAACGATTTTATGTCAATTGTTTTAATTATTGTATCTATTTTACTAATTGCGATTGTGCTTTTACAAAGCGGGAAAGCAGAAAGTGCTTCTATGACTGGTGCAAATGATAATTTGTTTGCTAATCGTAAGGAAAGAGGTGGGGAACTTTTTATAAGTCGTCTCACATTGATTCTTGGTATGGCTCTTTTTGTTATTTGTATAGCTATGAATATATTGAAATAAAAATTTTATATAAAAAAGCTTCTATGAAATCATAGAAGTTTTTTTAAGAATTAGGTATTTGTAATGTTTGACCAATTGTAATCAAATTACTGGTTAAGTTGTTTAAATTTTTTATAGCGTCTACGGTTGTATTATATGCTCTTGCGATGCTCCATAGAGAATCCCCAGATACATTTTTTATGTAACATTTTTAAATGTAAATATAATATCTACCCGTTTATCTTGATAGATGTAGATTTTTTCTAGCAAATTAATTATTAATTCTCTATTTGGATTTTCTAATGATAAAAATTCATTTATATATTTTTCTATCATTTTATTATCTATTTTATTAGATTCCTTATTTTCATTTTTAAGATTATCAATACTCGATTTATTACTTTCTATTTCTTGTTTTAGACTTTCACTTACTCTTATGTATTGATCTTCATCAATAATACCTTTTAACATATTCATATAGTTCTTATCTAGTGTTTCAGTTAACTTATTATTTGCTATTTCTAAGCTCTCAATTTGTTTTTTAATCTTCAAAGTGTTATCTTCTAACTTTATATTACCAATAGAATCTTTTATTATATTCTTATCCAAATAGTTTTTACATACTTCTCTGATATTATCTAAAATAACTTTTTCTAGGGCTTCATAATTATTTGTATGGGTTGTGCAAACATGATACTTTGAATATGTTCTATAATAATCACAGGTAGTATAACTTCTATCAGTTTTGGTTTGATATCTAATAGTTATACGATGTTTGCAATCTCCACAGTATAAAAGTCCATCTAATAAGTAAAATCTTTTCTTTTCTGGTCTTTTAACATTTTTAGGTAGAAGTGTTTGGACATAATTAAAAGTATCTCTATCAATTATTGCTTCATGGGTATTTTCAACTATTATAAAATCGTTTGGTTTATTTTTAACTGTCTTTTTAAGTTTATAATTAATCTTTTTAGTCTTGCCTTGAACTGTATCTCCAACATATATTTGATTAGTTAGAATTGATTTTATAGTGGTATCTACCCATACTCCATATTCTTGGCTTAAACAATTTGTATTCCATACATAATTGTAATAAGATGCTGGAGTTTTAATTTTTCTTTTTGTTAATTCTTGTGCTATATAGTGATAAGTATTACCTTTAAGTGCTAAATCGAATATTAATCTCACTGTCTCTGCCTGTTTTTCATTTATAACTAAATGATTTTTATTAGTTGGATCTTTCATATATCCAAAAGGGCATCTACCAGATACATATAATCCTTCTTTCATTCTAGAGTGCAAACTAGTTTTAACTTTTTTAGAAATATCCTTAGCATACATATCATTCATTATGGCTTTAAAAGGTGCTATATCATTATTAGTATTATCTATAAATGTATCAATACCATCATTAATAGCAATATACCTAACATTTTTATTTGGAAAATACTTTTCAATTAATTCTCCCATACCAATATAGTCTCTACCTAATCTAGACATATCTTTAGTAATAATCATATTAATTTTTCCAAATTCGATATCTTTAATCATTCTTCTAAATGATGGTCTTTCAAAGTTTGTTCCAGTAAATCCATCATCTACATATTCATTTACTAAATTATAATTATTTTCCTTGATATACTGATTTAGCAAACTTCTTTGACCAATAATACTATCTGATTCAATGTTTCCATCATCTCTTGATAATCTTATATATATTCCTACTTTAAAACTACTATTTCCAGTCATCCATTATTACACCCTTCACTTTGGGAATAATGAGTAGACCCTAATGCTAGCTCCTTTTTTAAAATATTGCAAGTCTCATTTATTTTTTTATTTAGTTCTACTTTTAATACTTCAGCTACCTGCTCATTTAAAGATTTTCCATTTTCTTTAAATTTTAAATTAACTTTGTATTTGACCATAGAGTTTAATACCTCCAATAAATTCTATGGCTTTAATTATTGTTTTAGTAATATTATTTAGTATACCATTACTAAAGTTTTTCGTGTCTATACATCTATACTAACACCATCATCCTAATTTCTAATTTTCATTAGATTTTATAGGATGATTGAATTTATTTTTTTACGATTATGTTTTCTAACTTTGTATCATAATAACTAAACATTTTTTGAATTATATTATCACTTAGTTGATTAATCTTTGCAAAATCAGACATTAAATCTTTAAATTGCTCAGCACTTAACACTTCTGATAAATATTTTATAGATAAATAACTTAAGTCATAACCATTATAGTTTTCATTAACAAAGGAATTTCCATGTTCTAGACTATTCATCTGTGGTACTACTTTTGTTTTTTCTCTTACATTTAAATAAAAGTCCTTAAAAGCATCATCAGTTAATAAATCTTTTTCTCCTGACATAAATTGTGCCATACCTTCATCATACCAAACTATTCTTTTTGAATAATCATTATTTAATATATATTTCATATACAAAATATGAAACAACTCATGACTAACAGTATATAATCTTTTTAATTGAAATTTAGGAGTCACACATGCATTAACCATTCCATTATCATAAGTTCCTCTAGCATATTCAGGCAATGAATCCCTTTCACCTCTAATTTCATATATAAATTCTCTAAATTCTTCTACTGTATCAAAATAATTAACAACTATCCGCTCATTAGTAGATAAATCAAAAAATAGTTTATATTCAATTATCTTTTGATCAAGTAATTGAACAGTTGCTTCTGCTAATTTTTCTAAACTCTCTGCATAATTTATTTTACATAAATTCGTTTCTAAAACTTTTCTCACTATTATCACCAACTAATTATTTATCAATTTCTTCAACTTCTTTGTTTAACATTTCTAAATAGTCTTGTTCAGCAGTAGTTAAATGTTTTTGCATATATTTATCATACTCTTTATGTGCTTTTTCTAATGCCTCCTTATGTGATATAGTTCCTGAATCATTTAATATATCTTTTCGCGTCATTTTTAAAAATGAATCTAATTCATTAACCCAATCCTCCATAGTCATTGGATGTCTATCTAGAGCATTGATTTCTGCTACATCTAAGTAGGCTGATACCATTCTATTTAAAGTATTAAGTTCTTCTCCAGTCAAATAGTTTTTAGCAATTTCCGTTTCACTCTTTGTTGGATAATTGCCTTTAAAATTAGTAAGTCCTAAATAATTTTTTTCAGAATCTACTCTAGCAAATATGATTTCAGCTGCAGTATGCCCATGAGTAGCGTAATGCATTTTATTTTGTACTGTTTTAAAGAAATCAATTGATAATTTATTTTTGGGATCATAATCAATTGAAGTTGCATAAATATCCAGCACTTTTCTCCAAAATATTTTTTCAGAAGACCTAATATCACGAATTCTAGCAAGCAATTCTTCAAAATATGGACTTTCACCATTATTCTTTAATTTTTCGTCATTTAAAGCAAATCCTTTAATCATATATTCTTTTAAAACTTTAGTTGCCCATATTCTAAATTCAGTTGCTTTTTTAGAATTAATTCTATATCCTACAGCAATGATAGCATCCAAATTATAGTGTAAGACATTATAGTTTTTACCATCATTAGCAGTTGTTAAGAATTTCTTAACAACTGAATCCTTTTGAAGCTCGCCTTCATCAAAGATATTTTTTAGGTGCATTGAAATATTATTTTTAGTAGTATCATAAAGATTAGCCATAACATCTTGACTCATCCAAATATCTTCATTTTGTATATTAACATCAACTTTTACGTTGCCGTCTTTTGATACATATATAATTATATTGTTTTTCAATATTTCACCAGCTCTCTATTTTTCTATTAATTCATAAAACCTTTGTTTATTTTTAGAACTTAAAACATTCATTATTTCTTCTTTAAAGGCTCGTTTACTCCTATAATTAGGATACATTTCCTTTAACATATCAAAGATAAAATCATCAGAATTATCAAGTTCTTTCATTTTTCTAATATAATGGCATAATTCTTGATACCATTTTCTATCTGATACTCTTTTTGATTCTTCAAGTATTTGTGGTTTATAAAAATTTAATAATTCTTTACTATATTTATCTTTTACTGCATCTTGATATTTTGCTAATCTATACATACTAGGATTTTTCTTTAACAATTCAAATAATTTATTAGTTTCATTTTCTTCCATATAAATTTCTTCTAAAATATCCCTATTATTAGGTTTAATTTTAGATATTATTTTTTCTTTTATAGACTTCCATTCAGAATCGCTATACATATCTTTTAGTTCTTTATATCTTGAAAAACTATTTGTTTCTATTATAACCTCAGGTAGTATTTTTTTCTTTTCTTCTAATTTACCATATTCATTATAAATATCTAGTAATTTATTATAAGCCATATCTTTTCTTACATGATTTTTAATATCATATTTTAATATTCGTATTACTTTATCTATTT